>JBBSNR010000203.1:0-5799 GCA_038260635.1 Phormidesmidales cyanobacterium | reverse complement strand
CATCTCTAAAGCCCTATTTTCTGGCTGCACCGCAGGCTCTGGCACTGGCTCTGTTCCTGGTTTTTCCGATTGTTCTGATTGGCGTGGTCAGCTTTTGGGAGTTTAACGGCTACTCCATGACGCCTGCTTTTACGCTGGATAATTACATCGGTATTTTCACTTCCGATGTGACGCTTAAAACCTATCTGAATACGTTTAAGTTTGTCGGTCTGGTATGGCTGTTTACGCTGCTAATCGGCTACCCGGTCGCTTACTTTCTGGCGTTTTGCGTCAAAGAGCTGCGCTGGCAGGTGCTGCTGTTTTTGATCTGCACGATTCCTTTTTGGACTTCTAATGTGATTCGGATGATCTCCTGGCTGCCGCTGCTGGGTAGAGAGGGGCTGGTTAACCAACTGCTGCAAGGGGCAGGGCTGATCGACCAACCGCTCGAATTTTTGCTCTATTCAGATTTTGCGGTGGTGCTGGGCATGGTGCATCTCTACATTATTTTTATGATTGCCCCTATTTTTAATAGCCTGATGCGGATTGATAGGACGCTAATCACCGCTGCTGAAGATATGGGCGCATCGGGTTTTGGTGTTTTTAGAGAAGTTACTTTGCCGCTGTCGGCTCCGGGTATTGCGATTGGCTCAATTTTTATTGTGACGCTAGTGATGGGCGAATTTGTAACGGTGCGCTTGATGGGAGGCGGGCAGGCGGCCTCGGTAGGCAAGCTGATTCAAACTCAGATCGGCAGTTTGCAATATCCGCTGGCCGCTGCTAACGCTATCATTTTGCTGATGGTGACTATGCTGCTGATTGTTTCTATTTTGCGCGTAGTCAACATCCGCAAAGAGCTGTAGAGCCTTAGGAAATTAATGATGAAAAAGCGATCGCTCTCCTTTTACCTACTGGCCGCTTTCTTCGGCCTGTTCATTCTGTTCCTTTACGGCCCGATGATTACTATTTTTATTCTGTCGTTGCAGGGGCCAGACGGCAATCTGACTTTCCCGGTGCGCAGCTTTGGCTTTTACTGGCTAGGGCAGGTTTTCCAGGAGCAGCGAGTGGGCAACTTTATTGAGCCGTTTAAGCGATCGCTTGTCTTAGGCGGCATTGTCACCGTGTTAGTCGCTAGCATGTCGTTGCTAGCGGCGATGTCTTTTCGTCAGCGCTTTAGAGGCTCTACTATTCTCTTTTACCTGACCATTGCTAGCCTGATTGTGCCCAGCATTTTAATTTCTCTGGGGCTCGGGGTGATGTTTCAGGTGTTAGGCTGGCCGACCAACTGGTTCAGCTCTGGCCTGGGCGCTCATCTCACCTGGACGCTGCCGATCGCTTTTTTGATTATGCTCGGCATTTTCAACCGGTTCAATGCCACCTACGAAGAAGCTGCTAAAGACTTAGGAGCCAATGATGCCAAGACCTTTTGGGAAATTGTTATGCCCCTGATTTTGCCGAGCTTGGTCGGGGTCGGCCTGCTCACCTTTACGCTCTCCTACGACGAATTTACCCGCACCTCTCTAGTCTCCGGGCAATACAATACGCTCCCTTTAGAGATTTTTGGCATGACGACTAACGTGACTTCTCCGGCGCTGTATGCGGTGGGTACTTTGACGACGCTGTTTTCGTTTAGCTTGATTGCGATCGCCTTTATCGCCTACCGCAGCTTCTCGCAGCAGAGCAGCTAGTCACGAGGCTATGATGTCAGCAGAGCTTGGGCGGGTGTAAATGTGACTCAAAAGATTTTAATTATTGATGATGAGGAAGCGATCCGAGTTGTCGTCGAGGCAGCGTTAACTGCTACCACTAGCTGGCAGACGCTGCTAGCAGACTCGGCAGCGCTGGGCATGACGATGGCTCAGGCGGAGCAGCCCGATGCCATTTTATTAGATGTGATGATGCCGGAGCTAGACGGCATTGCTTTGTTTCATAAGCTCAAGGCTCAAGCGCTGACTAAAGGCATTCCGGTCATTTTTTTGACGGCTCAAATCAGAGTAGAAGAACAGCAGAAGATTGAGGCGCTGGGCGGGGCTGGGATGATTATCAAACCGTTTGAAGTAGGCGCGATCGCTCAGCAGATCAGAACGCTGCTGCATTGGTCTGAGTAGTGGGTACAAATTGGGGTTAGATGTGGGAGGCTTATTATGACTTCACTGACTCAGATAGCTGCCGCCTCTACTATGATTTTACGCCGTTCCGGTGTGTGTCCGCAGTAAAGCTATGGGAGAGCCTGTTCTACCCTCACCCGTTTGGTCGAAACGGCTATTGCTCAAAATGGCTATCACATAGATGAAAGGCGATCGCCTCGCCACACGCTAAGGCAAGTTCACCATATCGCGAATATTTCCTTGAACCTTGCCAACTCCTGCGTGGAACTGGCGATCCTGCTTATGCACCTTCATAGACATGCCACACTTTGGCTTCATCACAATTGTTCCGGCACGGTCAATCGGGCTTTCTGGTACAAACTCCAAGCGGTATCGCTGTAGCAGCATCGCCAAGACTATCTTGATCTCCATCATTGCAAAGCCTGCACCAATACAGACACGAGGCCCTGCGCTAAAGGGAACGTACTCATAAGCAGTCGGCGCAAATGTCTCCCACCGGCTAGGGTCAAACGACTCTGGATTAGGATACAGATCGCGCATGTGGTGTGTTTGAGAAATACTTACAAAAACTTCTGTCCCCTCCGGCAGACTATAGCCGCCAAGCTCGGTTGGTTTGGCAGTCACTCTTCCATTCCAGGGCACAGGTGCAAGCACGCGCATACTCTCTTTTACTACGCGCTCTAGCAGAGGCAAGCTTTTTAACTGTTCTAAGGTGGGTGCATCTCCTTTTAGAACAGCGTCTAGCTCGTCTAGCAAGTCAGCCATGATTTTTGGATGTTGCGAGAGTAAGAATATAGTCCAGGTAAGGGCGTTGGCACTGGTCTCATGCCCCGCGATGAAAATAACGCCGACATGCCCTAGCAGCTCTTCTTCACTCAGTTTTTCCTGAGTTTCTTCATCTCGTGCTTGCATCAGCATAGAGAGCACGTCAGGGTCGTCACACCCTCGTGCTCTTTTAGAGGCCAATAGCGCCTTCATCGCCTGCTCGTACTTAGCTACAAGGTTTAAATAGCGATGCCACGGCGATCCTGGCAGGTCATACCGTATCAATTTCATAGCCAGGCTGCTTTGTACTGCTAAGGCCGCGTGTAAAATTTCTCCGGTGCTAGCTCCTTCAGGACCAATATCTTCGCCGAACAGAGACTTGGCCGCAATGCGAAGAGTTACCTGTTGCATCACGGCAGAGAGATTGCACATCTGCCCAATCTCTAACTTGTTCAATTCGTCTTCTGTAATGGCCACCATGTCTTGGGCATAGCTCCCTAGCCGCTGATGGTGGAACGCAGGCATCATTAGCTTGCGCTGCTTTTTGTGGGCCTCCTCATTGTCACCAAAGATGCCAACTAGAAAGTGGTTTAAGGGCCTTGCCCGCGCCGACTCATTGCGAAAACGATACAGCGGACCCGTGAGCGGACACTTGTAGTAAACATCGGGCTGATTGGCCACCTGGCGCACTATTTCGGGGCCATAGGCGAATACAGTGCCCGGACAAACGGCATAGGGTGAATAAATCCGTGTGCCGCCGCCTTCTACCAAAGAGACTAAATTGCCATACTCACTAAAGAGCCGTCGCGTGTAGGCAATCGGATCTTTTGCAAACTGAACAATATTAAGGGTTGCGCCCAGCAGCGGTATGCGAGGCGGGCCGGGAACGCTGAAGACTGGTCGATTAGCGATCGCGCTTGTCATGAATACATCTCAAAAAGCGGTTCCTGTATAGTAGAGCATCAAAACGCCATTGTCGTAAATTTTGATGTCGATCAGACTCAGTGCTGACTGCTAACTCGAACCAAAGAACAGCAGAATGCTTGGCCCAGTTAAGAATAGACTCGCCCTTAAGATTAGCCCGTCGGTAAACGGAGCCCTGTAGTTCGATAAAGTCTGAAGCGTCAAGATAGGCCAGTCTACATGAGCGGTTCAATCAGGCCCAGAAGGCAGAGGTTCGACACATTCCAGGCGTCGAGTAAAAATTAGCTAAAGGAGAGAACCGTCGCAATGGCAATCAGACATCATTTGCCCACTCAAATCTGGCATTCTTTCCTGATCTTGCTGGTCAAAAGCGAATTGGAAGATTCACTTGTCTAAACAGCGCACCGAATGCTCAATCATCTTTGTTACAAAGGTTTTGTAGCCTACCGTCTCGAATAGAACGTTTACTTTATCTTCTTCATATCGCAATACCTGCCCGATGCCAAAATTAGTGTGAATGATATCGCTCCCAATCGGAAATGGCTGATCGTATTCGATTTCATCTTCCCCGGCACTCTCGCAATTATCGCAGCTGCCGCAGGGTGCCTCAAATTCTTCACCGAAGTAGCTCAAAATATACTCTCTTCGACAGGCGCTTGTCTCCGCGTAGCCGCGCATCATATGCAGACGAGACTGGTCAAACTGTTTGTGTCGCTCCTGATGCGTCATCGCTTGCTCTACAGCCTGCTCTCTTGTCAGCTCTTTGCCAGCACCTGCATCTATAAAGACTATTTCATCTGAGTCTCCTCGCTCAATGAGCCCAGCAAACTCAAGCGCCTCCAGAGCAGCGTGCGTTTTTGCCTGTGATAGATTCAAGTGCTCTTTTATCTGCGCCTCACTGGGCACGCACTCTACCGCTTCTAGCAGCTCTATTAGCTTCACTAGCGTGTCTTCGTCAACCTGAGAGCCCCCCGTAAAGAAGCGCTGTAGCTTCATATCGTCAGGATGGTAGAACAGCCTCGCCTCAGCCGGATTGCCGTCGCGAGCAGCTCTGCCAATCTCCTGATAGTAAGCATCTATTGCGCCGGGAATGTGATAGTGAAAAACAAACCGGACATTGGGCTTATCTATGCCCATGCCGAATGCATTGGTGGCTACGATGACATCAATTTTGTCTTCAATAAACTGGGTTTGAGCGGTGTTGCGATCGCCCGCACTCATTCCCGCATGGTAAGCGGAAGCCAGGCACCCAGCTTCCGCGAGCTTTTCAGCAATCTCCTCAGCCGCCTTCCGTGTCGCTACATACACAATTCCTGGCATCTCAGCTTTAGCCACCGCCTGCAACAGATGGTCTAACTTTTCTGCTTCCTCCTGGCAGCAGTGTGCACTGAGGTAGATATTGGGCCGGTTAAACCCTTTGACAATCTCAGCCGGATTGTCCATGCCCAGCCGGTCGATAATCTCTTTTCTGACTAGGGGCGAAGCAGTCGCCGTCAAAGCTAGCGTCACCGGATGGCCCAAAGCTTCAATCACACCGCCTAGCTGCAAATAATCAGGCCGAAAATCGTGGCCCCATTCGCTAACGCAGTGCGCTTCATCAACCACAAACAGCGAGGGCTCAATCTCTTTTATTTTGTTCAGCGTTTCTGCGTTGCTAAACTGCTCTGGAGCCATAAAAACAAACTCTAGCGCTTCGTTGGCTAACTGCTCAAAAACATGATCGCGTTCTGTATTGCTCAGGGTTGAATTAAGCACAGCTGCTTTGACGGTATCCTGCCGGGCGATCGCCTCCACCTGGTCGTGCTGCAAGGCAATCAGCGGCGAAATTACAACAGTTGTCCCCGGTATTCGCAGCGCCGCAATTTGGTAGATTGCCGACTTACCTGAGCCTGTAGGCATTACTGCCAGAGTGTCTCGCCCTGCTAGCACAGCTGAGAGCACTTCATGCTGAGCGGCGTGCAAATGGTCGTAGCCAAATACCTGCTGGGCTATCTGCTCTAGCTGAGGATTGTGCACGGCTGCT
>JBBSNR010000202.1:0-5841 GCA_038260635.1 Phormidesmidales cyanobacterium | reverse complement strand
CTTTCCGCAGGAGATCATTGCCGGTGACCAGGGGCAAAGCGCCTATGTCCGCACAACTCGGGCCGGTGGCTTTTATCTGGGAGCTGCGCTCACAGGCGGCATCGGCAATCAGCAGGACACCCTCAGACGCACCAGCTCTACTGTAGAGCAGGCCGCCGATCAGCTGCGTACCCGGCGAACCGTCAACACGTTTGCGACGCCGCTGGTACGGCAAGACATCGTCTCTGTGCAAACCACTGAGACCATTCAGAATGCGGGCACTGCTTTCTTTGATATTACCGGTCAGGGTGAACTTACAAACGTCAGCTTTTTGCGCGGCGATGATCTGCCCGCTACCGTCTCCCGCGAGGTAAGCCAAGACAGCCAGATAGCGCGGGGCGAAGAGCAGCTGATCAGCTCTGTGACTGAAGAAACCGTAGAGCTGACAGATATCAGGCTGCTCGGAATGGACCAGGAAACCACGACCGAAGCCGATCAAACCTATCCTAATTTTTCACCCGTACAGGGCGAGATAGCGCTGGGCGGGGTGTATAACTTTGGCAATACGCCCTGGACAGCCGCTGCTAACACGGTGCGAGCAGAGCTGTTTACCAGAGATACGGTGTTGGGTCGCGGCAGCGACACCGAAACTGGCCTGCGCGCAGAAGTCGTGTTTCACCCGTTTGGCGAAGTCCGGCGCGACGCTTATCAGTACGATGCGGCGGGCAATGCGGTGGCTATCTACCAAACCGAGCCCCTGCTAGATGCCGCTGGCCAGCAGATGATGGAAGTGCTGACCAGCGCTGATAAGGCGGTAGAAGTGCCGGTCAATCAGTTTGCAGTCGATGAAGCGGGCGATCGCATTGCTCAGCAGGTGGGTACCGGTCGAGCACAGGGACCAGGCGTGTATCTGCGTTTGGAAAATGTATTCAGCGATCGCGACAGCGCCATCGTCGCCGGCGGCATCCAGTTTTCCTTCTAATGGTTTTCAAGTGTCGCGACTAAGGGTGGTTGCAGATTGAGCCTTTGTTGCTTTTGTAACATCTCTCGATCTAAATACAACTTAAATGTAACCGCCCCAAAAATTTATCATGGCTTTAAAGAAAACTGAGCCTATTTGTGCATGAGTGCCTATTTGCAAGCGATGTATCGATTTGTGTAGGTACTGATGCCCACACTAGAATTTCAACAATGTGAAGTTACGGATTTTTTTTAAGCTGCTTTGTTTTGCGTTAAATAACTGATATAAGTAGGTTTACGGGGTTTATAGCCCCCTTGCTGAGTAGATCTACGGAATTTCTTGCGGGAAACAGGTTGTTACCTTGGAAAAGTACTTAAGTAATATCGCTGAGCTCTCAGAAAGCCTTCTCGGCGAAGCCCCCAATAGTCGTCATGGCAAATTCTGCCTCTGTATCCTGATGCCCCCTATTAAGTTCCTGTCAACTGCTGATTCTTTTCCCTATATTCTGATCCGTCTGTGCGGCGATAATATTTTCATAGCCAGGCTGATAACGCTGCTGATAGCGGCTGGTGGCTTTGGCCTGGTAGCGCCGAGTGCGATCGCTCAAAGCGCCGGTAGAACCGCTCCTGTCCGTGACGAGAGCGGCACAGTCCGAGTGGATAACAACGCTTTTAACCTCAACACTGGCCCGCTGATAAACCAGTCCAATATTCCACTGCCTTCGCAGCTTCCGGTTGACACCCAAGAACGGCAAGCACTACCTGTTGACACGACCAAGCTAGCGCCCAACAACGTTCAAATCCGAACCGATATGCCCTATATCGACCGGGCTTTTAACGACGCACTAACGCAGGAGGCCCCAGGCAGCAACTACACTTTGCAAGGTGATACGCTAACGTTTACCAGTCGGTTTAACCTGAACTATCGTGAAGGTAATCACGGCTTTGGTGAAGGCATTCAGGTAAGAGTGCTAAGGCCCGATGGTACTCCCGAGGGTACTGAGGTAAGTAGCGAAAGGGTCTTTGTCCGAGGCGACCGGATCAGGTTCGGCCCCGATGGCACGGAGCTCCCTCGAAATGCTAGCATTACGGCGACTTACGGCGTCAACGATGTAGTAGAGCTGCGCGTGCTCAACCTTAGGCAGAACAACCAGGCTACTCCCAGTGAATCGGGCATTTACTTCAACCAGGCTGGCAACTTTATCGTAGAAGATCTGCCAAACGGCGGCGACCTGGACTTTGACGACGGCGACTATGTAGCCCTACCAGGGGGGCGTGGTGTGGGAGTTGCCCTGCGCGATAACACCAACATCACCGTCAGCCCTGTCATTGAAGAGATTCCGCTAGCGCCTGAAACGCGGCAGGAAGAATTTGTTGAAACCGACACCGTTGAAGACCTTCAGCAAACCGTCACGCAGGTAGAAGAACAGAGAAGCAGAGGGACAGTCGAACTGCCTGATGATGCGCTCTCCACCCGCATTGGCCATGCTACTGGCATCAGTACAGATGACGACGAACAGCTCGTATACAACCGCTATGCTGCTGCCGGAGAAGTCCGGCTTGGCAGCGACGGCTTAGGGCTCACCGGCCAGCTCTCTCCCTTGGCTGGCAATCCAGCTACACCGCCGACGCTGCTCACTGGCAACATCACTTTCGACCCTACAGTCGGAGATAACGAAGCCGGGCTGACGGCAACGGCAGGGATTACGCAGTTCTTTACCCGCACCCATCGCGTTGCCACAGATATTCTCGGCGTTGCTATTGTCAACCCCGATCCGGATGGCCCGCTACTGGTGGAGCCGATCGGTCTGTTTAACAATCGGCGCTGGGTAGGCTACGTGCCCGCTACGCCTGGCCGGGTAGTGCAAGGCGACCCGATTGTGCCGGTCAATGGCATCGTCAATTTGTCAGCCGATCAGGCGGTTGTGATTGCACCACCCAATCCTCAGCAGGTAGGGCCGGGTAACGCGGCCTATACCGATAACGTAGGCGGCCTGCTGCTAGAGCGCCCCGACGCTTCGCTGAGCTTTGTGCCGCAGTGGACTAAGAATGGCTACGCTCAAGAGCCGATTTCGCTAGGGGCCGGGGAAGTCTCGCGAATCATCTACGCGCTGGTGCCTCAACAGCCCGGTCAGGCGCTCCAGCTGGGCCAAACTTATGCAGTCACCTCCGGGGCGGACGGCTACCGCATTGCCGACGGCAACTTTAGAATTATTTCTGCTGATCGCCAGCCGCAGAACTTTGATCAGGAGATGGCAGACGTGTACGCTGTGGAGGATACTTTGCCCTCAGGCAATGCGGCCAACACACTGTTCAATGGCATTCAAGGTGCCTACGCAGAGGTGCCTGGCGGCAATCTCATCTCTACCGTGGACGTTACCCGGAGCGCTGAGGCCGATGCGCGAGTGGGCAATGCGCTGATTCCTCAAGAGACTATTTTGGGGGCGGTTGGTCAGCGGGCCTACGTGCAAACGACTCGGGCCGGGGGACTCTACATTGGCGGAGCACTCACCGGGGGTATTGGCAACCAGCGAGATACGGTGTTCCGAACAACTACGACGGTAGATAGGGCCATTAGCGGTCTGCTCACTCGGCGGACGGTCAACACCTTCTCAACGCCGCTGACGCAGATCACTTCATCTGGTACAGAAACTACAGAGACGACGCGGACGACTGGCGCTGCTGCCTTTGATATCAACAGCGCTGGTGAACTTATCAACGTGACCTTTGTGCCACAGGGAGAACCTACGTTGATTAGCACAACCAGTCGCGAAGTGCCGCTGACCACCACCGTCCGACGAGGAGACGAAGCCCTAACAGATTCGACGACTCAAGAAACCATTGAGCCTACAGAGGTGAGAATACTCTCAGTGGATCAGGGCCCGACTACGGTTGAGGAGGATAGCTACCCCAACTTATCTCCTGTGCGGGGCGAGCTAGCCTTAGGCGGCGTGTTCAACTTTGGCAATACGCCCTGGACAGCGGCGGCTAATACAGTGCGAGCAGAGCTGTTTACTAGAGACACGGTGTTTGGTCGCGGCGGTGGTTTTGACACTGGCCTGCGAGCAGAAGTGGTGTTTCATCCGTTTGGCGAAGTGCAGCGCGATGCCTATCAGTACGATGTGGCAGGCAACACGGTCGCTGTCTACCAAACCGAGCCCATGCTAGATGCCTCTGGTCAGCAGATGATGGCGGTGCTAACCAGTGCCGACAAATCGGTAGAGGTGCCGGTCAATCAGTTTGCGGTTGATGAGGGGGGCGATCGCCTGCTTCAGCAAGTGGGTACCGGTCGCTCGCGGGGGCCGGGCATTTACCTGCGTTTAGAAGATGTGCTCAACGATAACGACAGCGGCATTGTCGCTGGCGGCATCCAGTATTCCTTCTAACCGCCGGTAGTCGCAGGTGGGTGAAGAATGAGATAGTGATAGGCGAATAGTCAGCCGCCCCCTGGGTTTCCCATTGGTTTCATGATTTCATGCCCATCACCCACCTGATCTACGATTTTGACGGACTGCTATTAGATACTGAGCCCATTTACTGCCGGGTAAATGAAATTATTGCCAATCGCTATGGCAAAACGTTTACCCCGGCGCTGCATCGCCAGATTATGGGTCGTCAGGCGCTAGAGTGCGCTCAAATATTGGTAGACAAGTTAGCGTTGCCGCTGACCGCCGAGGCCCACTTAGAGGCCCGCAACCAGATAATCTACGATCTGCTGCCTGAGGCTAAGCCGATGCCTGGGGCAGTTGCGATCACTCAGCGGTTTTATCAGCTGGGAGTGCCACAGGCGATCGCCACTAGCTCAGCTCAGGTCACTTTCTCGCTCAAGACGCAGCGCTATCAGGCGTGGCTGGCCATTTTTCAGGAAATTGTGCTGGGCAGCGACCCGGCAGTTAAGCGCAGTAAGCCTGCCCCAGACAGCTTTTTGGTGGCGGCGCAGCGGCTAGAAGCTGATCCGGCTCAGTGTTTGGTGTTTGAAGATTCGCCAGCGGGGGTGAAGGCCGCTAAGCAGGCGGGCATGTCTGTGGTGGCGGTACCCGCCGCGCATATGGAAGCGCAGCTCTACAGCGAGGCCGACCAGGTGATTACTCAGCTGAGTGAGTTTGATCCGCAGAGCTGGCGTTTGCCCGAGTAAATAGGTGTATCCAAAGACATATTCAAGCCGATGAAGACCGTGTACAGCCCTTTGCATAGTTCTCATGCGCCTGAGAAGGAATTCTTTAGAGGCAACCTGGTCGATTGCTTTGAGCGGCCAAACCGCGCTTTCAAGATATTAGATGAAGTGCGTCGGCGCGGCTTGGGCGATATTGTTGAGCTGCCCGCTGCTGAGAATGAGAAAAAGAACAATCCTCAGTTTGTGAAGCCCAGGGCTGACCTGCTGAAGCTGATTAAACGGGTTCACAAATTAGAATACATTGACTTCGTTCGGACCATCTTTCAGGAGTGGCAGCGCGAAGTGCCGATGCAGCCCTATGCGCTGCCGCATACTTTTAACCGCCTTAACTCAGAGCGGACGGAGCCGCTGAGCCCATATGCAAAGCTAGGCTACTATTCGTTTGACACGGGCACTCCGATTACGGCGGGCACCTGGAATGCGGCGATTGGTTCGGCCTGGTGCGCGGTGAAGGGTCAGGAGATTGTTTGCGCAGAGGGCATGGCTTTTGCGCTCTGTCGTCCGCCTGGTCATCACGCGCATTGGGATATGTGTGGGGGCTACTGCTTTTTTAACAATGCAGCGATCGCAGCCGAAGCCTTCCGAGCGCACGATCCGACTGCTACTGTCGCCATTCTCGACGTGGACTACCACCACGGCAACGGCACGCAATCTATCTTCTACGACCGAACGGATGTTTTCTTTGCTTCCATTCACGGTGATCCTACTCACGACTATCCCTACTTTCT
>JBBSNR010000201.1:0-5865 GCA_038260635.1 Phormidesmidales cyanobacterium | reverse complement strand
ATATCTCCTCTCGTTTCTTTGTTTTCAGCTTCATTCCCAATAGTTTTGCCCAGCAGTTTTGCTTTGAGAGGTTTTTGTGCAACCGGTCGATTTTACGACTTTGATGGCGGTGAGTGCCGACTTGCGATCGCACTGGCTCCCGGCCCGCTGCGAACAGGTCTATCAGCGCGATCGCTATACCCTATTCATCGCCCTGCGCACGCTTGAAAAGCGAGGCTGGCTCGCCATTTCCTGGCATCCTCAGGCGGCCCGGCTGCACATGTCTGCGCCCCCGCCCAAGCGTCCCGACACCTTCACATTTTCTCAGCAGCTAAAGCATCAGCTCGGCGGCCTGGCCCTCACGCAGATCAACCTTTTAGCGCCGTGGGAGCGGGCCCTCGATTTGCAGTTTGCTCGTCGCCCCGATGAACCTGCCCTGTGGCATCTCTACGTAGAGACGATGGGCAAATACAGCAATGTCATTTTGACTACCGCAGACGGCCAGATTGTCACGGCTGCCCATCAGGTGAGTGAGCAGCAGTCAAGCGTACGCCCTATTCAAACCGGACGGCCCTACGTTCACCCGCCAGCGATGCGCGGTAAGCTACCGGGGCTCGATGAAGGCTTTGCAGATTGGCGCGATCGCATTGCGCTCATTCCCGGCAATCTGAAAAAAATGACGGTCAAAGCCTACAGCGGTGTGAGCTCATCGGTGGTCAGTCAGCTCATACTCGCAGCCGATCTACCGGCTGACGTGGTGACTAGCGACCTTGCTGATGCCGACTGGCACAGACTGTTTGACAGTTGGTGTGGCTGGCTTCACTGCTTAGAGAAAGAAACCTTCACTCCCGGCTGGCTGGATTCAGATGCAGGCGGCTACACCGTTTTGGGCATTGGCATGGTGAAACCGGCTGCCAATGTGCAAACCCTGCTCGACCAGTACTACCGTCATCAGTTTAACCAGGAAGAGTTTCGCCGTCTGCACCATCAGCTTAGCCAGCGGCTCAAAACCTTGCTAGCCAAGCTGCGACAGAAAGCCGATATCTTCACCCAGCGCTTGCAGCAGTCTGATCAGGCTGAGCACTACCGCCAACTAGCCGACTTACTGATGGCAAATTTGTCTCACTGGCAGCCGGGCATGACCCAAATTGAGCTGGCCGACTTTGACACAGGTGACCCGGTACAGCTCACGCTTAATCCTGAAAAAAACGCCGTGCAAAATGCTCAGGCCCTCTATAAACAGCACCAAAAGCTGAAGCGATCACGGGCAGCCGTCCTCCCCCTACTCGCAGCGGTGAATGCGGAAATTGAATACCTGGAGCGGGTGGAAGACAGCCTGTTGCAGGTGCCGGCCTATCGCGTAGAGGCTGATTTGCGATCGCTCGAAGAGATTCGCAGTGAGCTGATTGCTCAGGCCTACCTGCGTGACTCTACTGGCTATCAGTCCGGCAACCAGTCTGGCAAGCGTGCCGATAAGTCCGGCCACAGCCAGAATAAAGACCTGACTGGCTTTCGCCGCTACACTACGCCTCAGGGGTTCGAGCTGCTGATCGGTCGCAACAACGCTCAAAATGAACGGCTCACCTTTAAGCAGGCAAGCGATTACGATCTGTGGCTTCATGCCCAAGAAATTCCCGGCAGTCACGTGCTTTTGCGGCTTGATGCGGGCGCGGTGCCTAGCGACGATACCTTGCAGCTGGCCGCTAGCCTGGCCGCCTACTATAGCCGGGCCCGTCAGTCTGAGCAGGTGCCGGTCGTCTACACCGAGCCCAAGAACGTGTATAAGCCTAAAGGTGCTCTGCCAGGCATGGTAATTTACAAGCGTGAGCGAGTGCTGTGGGGTCAGCCTCAGCAGGCGCTTGCCTTCATAGATACGGTGGATAGTTCGGCAGAAATGTAGTTGCTGGCAGAGAAATGACTCAGATATCTTTACTCAGGTATTTCTTTTGAGTACTTTGTCTCAGCTGTTCTCACTTAGCAGTGGCATGTACAGCAGGTAGACAAGGGTTTGTTCTTGAACAATACCGTCGTCAGGCAATCCGAAATACTGCTGAAACTGGATCACCGCCTGCCAGGTTTCCAAGCCAAATACACCATCTGCTTCTAGCATGTAGCCAATTTTAGTGAGCAAAGCCTGAATCTCTCGTACGTCCGATCCCATCAGATAGGGATCGCTCAAATACAGCGCTCTCGCATAGAGAATTCTCTGGGTCTCAGCGTTGACGACTCCGGTCACCGGCAGACCCACGGCTGCCTGAAACTTTTCTACAGCCCACTGAGTTAGCGGGCCAAATATACCGTCAATCGCTATTTCATATTGCCCCTTAACCAGGGCGGTTTGCAGGGCGCGTACATCCTCTCCTTCTGTAAAGGGCATGGTGAGTTTTAGCAGACGCGGACGATTGATCACGGTAAGCTATCTCCGTGTATTCAACAGGGATTGAGGCGGTCTTTTTGGCGGCATCTGATAAGACGTGAAGCCCGTAATAGCTTTCTGTCAGTGCATCCCTATATCAACGGCTAGTAGTGAATCGTGACGAACTAAATCCCATGAATAGAGAGTTGGCTCAAAAGGATAGTGAACCATGCATCAGATATGCAAATGATACGGAGATAGATCAGGAGGGTATAGAAAATGAGTATCAATAGCTCAACTTTCATAGACTGCCTCGCTCAGCCGCTTATCTGTGTAGATTAGATATCGGCGCTTGACTTCTACCGACTTTTTTTTAGCCCGACTTTTTTTAGCTCAACAGCGTTTTTTTAAAGAGGATCACTATGCTGCCGCTCAGCGTTGCGCCCATGATGGATCGCACAGATCGCCACTATCGCTATTTCATGCGGCAGATTACGCGGCGCACGCTGCTCTACACAGAGATGGTCACCAGTATGGCCATCCGCTATGGCAATCCAGAAAGACTGCTGGGCTTTACCGCAGATGAAAACCCGCTGGTGCTCCAGGTGGGCGGTGATGATCCGCAGCTGTTGGCCCACTGTGCGCGGGTGGCCGCAGCGTTTGGCTATAGCGAAATTAATCTGAATGTGGGCTGTCCGAGCGATCGCGTCCAAACCGGTAACTTTGGCGCTTGCCTGATGGCCCAGCCCGAGCGCGTCGCCGACTGCGTCGCTGCTATGATGGCCGCTGCGCCGCTGCCAGTGAGCGTGAAGCATCGCATTGGCATTGATAATATGGACCGCTACGAAGATATGGCTCACTTCGTCAGCGTCGTATCGGCAACGGGTTGCCAGCGATTTAGTGTCCATGCCCGCAAGGCCTGGCTGCAAGGCCTCAGCCCTAAAGACAACCGCACCGTGCCGCCGCTACGCTATAGCGACGTTCACCGCCTGAAGCGAGACTTTCCCAATCTACACATTGAAATCAACGGCGGCTTTCAAAGCCTTGAGCAGGTCAAAGTGCAGCTGGCTTCGGTCGATGCCGTGATGGTAGGCCGCGCCGCCTATGACAATCCCTATCTGTTTGCGCGTGCCGACCAAGAAATTTTTGGTGAAGACACCGCGCCGCCGACTCGCCATCAGGTCGTGCGGGCCATGCTGCCTTACATTGACCAGTGGACGAGCCAGGGGCTCAAGCTCAATAGCATCACTCGCCATATGATGCACTTATTTCACGGTCAACCCGGCAGTCGTATTTGGCGGCGATATATCACCGAGCGGGCCTGTCAGTCGGGGGCGGGCGCTCAGGTGGTTGCCGCTGCGCTAGATTTGGTCACTGAAGCAGCGGCAGTTGCTTTGCATCATCGGCAGGCTGCTGCTGACGACACTCAGGCTAGCCTAATTGCTCTGTAGGTTGAATAGTCTGTGAATTGAATAATCTGTGGGTTGAATAGGCAGTTTAGATAGAGCGCGATCGCCGCCGATGCAGCTGCCAAAAGAGACTAGAGACAAAATTAGTCGTAATATGTGCCACCATCGGCACCAGCAAATTCCCTGTGACTAAAGCGCTGCCGCCCAATCCCAACCCGATAAAACTGGCCCATATTGCGTAAGACCACTGCTGCCGGCTAGACATATGCAGCACCCCAAAACATAGGCTAGAAATAACCAGTCCCGTCGCATTCAGCCCAATCGCTGGCAGCATGACGCCGCGAAACAAAAGCTCTTCACTCATTCCCGGCAACAGCCCTATCCAAATAGAGTCGGCAGGTACTAGCGGTGCTAATACAAACGCCAGATAAAAATCAGCGCTCTGCCGGTAGGCAGGCCACAGCCGGTAGACCAGCATACTCACAGCAGAAATACCTAGCCCCAGCCCCAAGCCAGCACTCGCAGCCTGCCAGTTCAGTGTGATTGGTAAACGAAACGGCTCAAAAAACAGCCATGTCCGCGCTACTAACAGCAAGATCAGGGCAGTTGCCGCCATTGCCGCCAACAGCTGAGGTCTGCTCAAAGGTTCTATCTCTGGTCGTTTATTTGGCGGCTCAGGAGAATATTTTGCCAAGAATCACCCTTGTTTGCTCCACAATCTGCCGACGCTCATCATTCTATTAGAAAAATCAGCGATCGCAGGCCCTATTACCAGCCCAAGACAACACCGAGGCCAGTCGGTAAGCCCAGTCAGCAGACAAGCTTCTACGGAATAACTACGCAACTTTATTAAAGTGCCATGCCTGATCCGCATCTTTCACGGGCGACTCAACTCAGCATTCAACTAAGCACGGAACCGCAAAACTACATACACGCTCCATTTACCTCCTTGCTGCCAACCCGAAAAGATCAAATAGAAAAGACCCTTTAAGCGGATTTTAGAAGCAGATTTTCACTTAAAGCTGTGGCCTAGCTTCACAATAGCTTTGAGTGAAAACCGAATTTTTTGTACGTATTCACAAACAGTATTCACATGTTTGGATTAATACTTGTAGAAGACAAACCCGCATAGGGCGGACGTTCTGCTCTCTCGAAAATGGCTTTGCCATACAACCCAAACAGCTAATCATTCAGGCTGTGTTCAATTCAACCAATAGATCAAAATTTATCTGTATAATTATTGCTTTAAACATTTGTTCTCCATCAAATGTTTAAAGGCAAGGTCAGTACTTTATTTCTACTTCTCGATTCTTTTAAGTAGCAAAGCTCGGCCATAAAAATATCATCCGTATCTACTGGTAAACAATAAGTATAAAAACGTTTTCCAAAAGAACTTTGATGCGATCCTCTTCCTTTAATATACCTAGTAGAATCGGTCTCCTAAAGTGGAGATAAAGCCGCTTGTATCAAATTCTTAAAGTGTTATCTCATAAGAGATTAAGGGAATTCAATAGTTACTCAGATGCTCTGAACTCGGCAGATGTTCTATCTCCGAACAGGTGCTCAGACAGCTGAATTAGTGTCTGCCGAATCCTCTAGATTTACATAGCCTGCGGAACTCAACTTTAAGATATGAACAGTTCAACGAATCAATCTCTACCCGATAATGATGTTGGCATCTACGAATGTGAGATACGTCTCAAGTTTCGGATTATTGAGGAGCAGCTAACCATGGCAAACCACGATGAGTTGGTAGAGACACTGGTCGATGCATTTGCCTATGGCAGTGACGAATATTTAGAAGCGTTAGATACCCATGTGGCGATTCATCAGCTGCAAGACATAGAACAGGCCTCTCCAGCTATGCGGCGTCAGCTGATTCGCCTGCGCAACTCCAGTCGTTTGGCCTGAGCTAGAGCTGCTAGACCTTTTGCGTAAAAGAGCTGTTTTGGGTTTGACACATCGTGCAAATAACAGGTATCTTTATAAAGGTCTGAAACATACGCCCCCATCGTCTAGAGGCCTAGGACACCTCCCTTTCACGGAGGCGACGGGGATTCGAATTCCCCTGGGGGTATGTACGAAAAGTTCCAAGCGTCGATAGGCGCTTTGGAATTTTTT
>JBBSNR010000200.1:0-5876 GCA_038260635.1 Phormidesmidales cyanobacterium | reverse complement strand
GGTGTGCTCGCCGCTGCCAACCGGGAGCGGTAGGGTGCGCTGTGACCATGGCTTGCTGCCGGTGCCAGTGCCAGCGGTGCTGAGAATGATGGCCAGCGCACAGATACCGGTCTATAGCAATGGCATTGACCGCGAGCTAGTAACACCGACTGGCTGTGCGATCGCTGCCACCCTGGCCGAGTCATTTGGCCCGCCCCCTCGCTTCACCTTGCAAAATATTGGCTTGGGGGCCGGTGGCCGCGACCTGCCGCTGCCGAACATTCTGCGCCTCTGGATTGGCACTGTAGAAACGCTGCCCGCAGCCGCTGGACAAACTTCTCAGCAGCCTTCAGAGATAGAACCTTCAATCACCCCAGCTGACAGTCGCCCGCTACCGGCTGTAGAAGCCTCCGATATAAAAGCCGCCAACATAGAAGCCCCGGAGACAGAAGTCCCCGATACAGAAACCATTACTGAACTGCAAACTCAGCTAGACGACAGCTCTCCCCAGGCTATTGGCTACATCTTTGATCGGCTGTTTGCGGCGGGAGCAGTGGATGTCTTTACCCAGGCGGTGGCAATGAAAAAAAACCGGCTGGGTACGCTGCTAACGGTGCTGTGTCCATCAGCGGCGGTCAGTGCCTGTGAGTCAGTCATCTTTCAAGAGACAACTACCTTGGGCATTCGGCGGGCTCAGCAAGTGCGCGCTGTACTGGCGCGGGAGATAGTTCGGGTGATGACGCCTTACGGGCAGGTGCCGATTAAGGTGGCCAGGGCTCAGGTCGGAGGAACTGTGATCAATCTTCAGCCTGAGTATGAAGACTGCGCTCGGTTGGCGCGATCGCACAGCATCCCCTGGCGGCAGGTTCACCAGGCGGCAATGACAGCGGCGATCGCACAGCTAAGCAGGCAGCTAAACGGGCAGCAGCAAGTCAGCACTTCATTTGAGATTAGCTGATAGGGAATTGGATTAGACTTGACGCTACCTTAATCCTCAGGTGCCGGATGGCGGCGGAGACTTTTCTGAGAGGCTGTCAGGCTGCGGGAGAAAATGCGAAACTCCTCCAGACCCACAGCGTCTAGACCGGCCAATTTTTGACCCGTAGGACCAGCAGTGACTTTGACCAGATTGTATTCCACGCTCTGAGCGTAGATGGCAAGCGTAACCGCACAAATTTCTAAAAACTGAATCAGGCTGCGGCACTCAACTTCCATAAACTGCTGGTAATAGCTCACCAGATTAGCCAGGCGAACCTCTAGATAGAGCCGAGAGGTAGGCGAAATCAGCACAATTTTTAGCAGCAGGATGGCGACATTGAGCGGGTTGCCCTGAGACAGTAGCCGCACAAAGAGCTGAGAGGGCGTAGATTGATCTTCTGTCGTGAGATAGTCAATCAGCCGATTGCACGTTCGTAAGTTTAGAGACGAATTAACGTGGCGAGAGTCGTACTTTGGGTACAGCAGCGGCAGCTTTTCTCCCAGCTGCTTTTCAACAACGCTGAGAAAATCTGGTTGACTCGTGGCAAAACACAGATAGTCGAGCAGGTTTTCTTTGTAGCTGGCGTAGGTCGTCTCGCGGGTCTGCTGCTGAAACAGGCGGGCCACATGGCGGTGGCTCAGCGGCCCTTGTCGCACCAGTATCGTTTTGACTAGCCTGAGCACCTCATCGCCTAGCACAGTGGGATTGGGATACTTATTGTCCAGCCGGGCAGAGGGCTGCGCAAAGGCCGTATACATAGCCAGGTCGTGCTTAAACTTGCTTTTGAGCCGCCGAGACAGCGTGTGGGCGGCTTCGCGCTGCTCAAGTGAATTGTTTTTATCTGCGGATTGCGAAACCAGCTGGTAGGCGACGTAGCGATTGCTCCAGCTGCCTGCCTGAGTAGGGCCGAGACGGTGGGTCATAAATAGCTTCAGCTCGACAAAATCTTGGCTGTTAGCGAAGTTGAGCAGCCACTGGCGCAGGCGCTGGAGACTGGGCGAGGGGCTGTATTCTTTCAGGCTAGGCTGCTGAAAGAGCGTTAGCAGTGTCTCAATCAGATGTCCCTGTCGGGCTAGCTCCCAATTGTTGATAAAAATGTAGCAGGCGCGTTTGAGCGTGTGGCGAAATTCTGCCTGGTCATCAGCTAGCAAAACTTTGGATACGAAGGGCGAAAGACCGGGGTCAAGGGTTTGACTATCCGCACTGAAGAAGAGGGCTTCGAAGTAGGTGATCGCCTCAACCGGAGACCGGCTCCGAACCACTGCTATCAAATCGTCGTAGAGCTGCTGCTGAACCAGGTGAAACGCCAACGGTATGGAGCGATCGCCCTGGTCAAACTCTAAATCATGAAACCCGCTGTCTACAACCATTGCAGTATGCACAAGGCAGTTGAGATGATCTCTAGACTGCCCGTTATGAAAGCTGAAAGTTGTATCGCTCAGGTGACACTACCTCATGACACCTGCCAGTAAGATGGGGGCAGAGGGACTTGAACCCTCACGACTTTTACAGTCAACGTTTTTAAGTCTGAGCTTCCGCGCTTGCGGCACATCGGGATCTAACGCGCTATTTTCTAGGTCAGCGCTAGGTCAATGCAGCAAATACGCCCGCTCAAGAACGGTTCAGGAATACGCCTATGCTTCACGCATCAGGGCCAACGGTTCAACCTAGGACTGAAGGCTCTCAAGTGGCATAGCGCAGCAGATCAAGCCACAGCCGCCGCTATTGCCGCACGCATCATGGCAGATGTTATCTCGGGATGTTTCGACGCTTCGCTAGACCGCTACAAGCTAGAAAGCTCTGTCAGCGCGAAAGGTACGCTAACGCTTTTAGGGGCTTGGGATCTATGGGCTAGCTACGCGGGTCATGCCACGTCAACACAGCACACGCACAACAAATATATACGAGAGGCGCTGGCAGATCAGAGCACGCTAGACCCGGCGCTATCTCCCACGATCTACAATAGGCGGCTAAAGGCCGTACAGTGCGCCATTGCACATGCCAGCGGGCTAGGCTACAAAGTAGAGGCTAACAGCTATGAAGCGATGCGACCGCGCAAACAAACCCAGCGCAGTATCAAGCCATTCAGCAGAGCTGACCTACTCAAGCTGATCTAGGCCACACTACGCAGCTTTCACGCGCTTTTTGATGGTTAGTGGGTGCCGCATAGGCGAGGTGATAGCGCTGCAAGGCCAAGATATCAGCAGTGATCCGCCTGAGGTACGCATAGCCGCCACATTTAGCCGCGCTGATCGGGGCTATGCTCACAAGCTTAAACCCGCTACAAAGACCGACTCAATACGTTACCTGAGAAGCGCACAGCTTGTGAGCATAGCGCTAGCCAGCGGCCCTACTGTGCCGGGCTGCTTTGTGTTCACCTCCGTCAGAGGTAAGCCTGTGAGCTATGACTACTTTAGAAAGCAAGTTTGGCTACCTGCGCTCAGCTACGCCGGGCTAGAGTACCGCAAGATCCATACACTCAGACATACGGCGCTATCTATGGCTCTAGAAGCGGACCTGACACCGCCGCAAGTTGCGAGCATTGCAGGGCATGTGAACGCGCAGCAGGTTAACAGCACTTACGGCCATGTGATAAATAAGCCGAGCGTACCTGAGTTAGACCTGTGACCGTGTTAGGCCCGCTATAGATGAGCCCGCGTAGCCTGATGTGGGCAAGGCAAGGCCATAAACTTTTCACACACTTCTCGTTTAATAAGTTAAGATTATATTACAAATGAAAAACAGCAGGTTTACTTATGAACAGCAGACTAGATGAATACGCGCTGGCCCGCCATATCGCAATGTGGGCGGCGGGGGCACCTGAGGGGAGCGATGAGCAAAGGGAGAAACAAAAACTAGCTTACGTAGAGTATGAAGGCAAGCGAGTACACGTAGGGGAAGCTGACAGACGGCAAAGGGAGAAAGATAGGGGTGAGAAATGAGCAAGAGATAGGATAGGTGCCCTTACCCTTGTGCCAGATAGCCTCTATGGGTGGACTAGCAGCAGACCTATGATCGTGTTGTGCCAGCCGTAGTGAAGCCCG
The DNA here is from genome assembly GCA_038260635.1 of Phormidesmidales cyanobacterium. Lineage (GTDB taxonomy): Bacteria > Cyanobacteriota > Cyanobacteriia > Phormidesmidales > Phormidesmidaceae > Phormidesmis. The sequence goes on along the minus strand of JBBSNR010000200.1, from coordinate 1,874 downwards.
GCCCATTGGACTAAAGGCGCAGAAACGGCTGTGATGCACGCATGTTAAGCATTTCAGCCGTTTCTGCGCCTTGTCTAGTTGCCTCATCCAGCAGGTAGCGCGGCCAAGGGTCAAAGCGCTGACGACATACGTACAGCCTTTAGCGCCCTCTCTCAGAAGGGCCACGGGTTCACCACAGGAGAAGGCACTCGGCTAACTTTCACCACTTAAGAGCTGCCATCAAGCCCATAAAAAAGCCCGCCATAAAGACGGGCTTTTTTATGGCGATCGCGCGTGCGGCTAGGCTGAACTATAGTTAGGTCAGCGCTAGGTCAATGCAGCAGATAGGCGGCTAACTAGGACTTTTAGCCTAAGCCCGTAGCTGCCATGTGTTTGATGGGGGCGGAGGGACTTGAACCCTCACGACTTTTACAGTCAACGGATTTTCATCCTCCCGCAGCTTTCGCTGCTGCTGCCAGACGACTACCTGAGTGGCCTAGCAGTTTTGAGAATTGGACTCTCCCTTTACCCTCGGCTAAACGTTAGGGTAGCTCCCGTCGAGTCTCTGCACCTTCCGTCAGATTTCTCTGTTGGCTTGGCTCAGGATTGCCCTACTGATTGCCCTGCTGGTGGGCTAACAGCTTAGGTTTCCCTGAATTTGAGAGCTTCCACTTGATAGATTTCTCCATCAAGGCCCAGATTTTTCTAAGTCCGCAGCGTCTACCATTCCGCCACGCCCCCTTAGTCAGTGAGTTTGACCTAAGCCAAATTCACCAGATGTCTATTCCACCACCAAGCGGACCTAGATGCAACTGGTTTTAGGGCAAATTAGTTTTGCAGCTCGCCCGTTCAAGCCAAAGAAAGGCCAGAGAAGGGCCAGATAATGGGCAGACAACCAAAAAACTGCGTCTGAGCGTCTAAGTAGAGATGCGCTGGAATGGTCGCTTGGGGTCTAATATGTCTATATATAGGACCGCACTAAATTCGCATTAAAGATGACATTTCCTGCGCTTGAAACTTCTACGTTGATTGCCTTAGCGCTTTACGCAGTGCTGGGCGGGCTTTACCTACTGGTTATTCCAGGGGCGCTGATGCTGTACTTAAAGCGGCGCTGGTATGGGGCCGGTTCAGTCGAGCGGCTCTTGCTCTACGCCTTGCTGTTTGTTTGCTTTCCAGGTGCCTTGCTGCTGAGCCCATTTCTAAACTTTCGGCCCCAGCGACGCGAGATTAGCCCCTAGAGCGGTGCCGTGGCAAATTAAATCCGTCGGCTAGTCAGCAAGATTGAGCGTTAGAGATGCGGCGAATTGATGTAATCGGAATTGGTATCGGCGTATTTGCGGCGGGCGGGCTGCTGTATCTGATCTTTTCTTGGGCGGGCATGGATGGCCTGTCGGCTGGCATTTGGAGTCAGGTGGTTTTTGTGGGTGGGCTGCTGGGCTGGACGGCAACTTATCTGACGCGGGTACTCGGTAAGAAGATGACTTACTACCAGCAGCTGCAAGACTATGAAGAAGCGGTGCTAGAAAAGCGGCTGGCCGAGATGAGCCCGGCAGAAATCGCTCAGCTTCAGGCAGAGGTAGAACAAGAGCGCTCAGAGAAAGCGCAGCTAGAAGAAGAATCGGCAGAGGCTTAGCCATCGATTTAGTCGCCATCAATTTGGCCATAGACTCGCGCTGTGGCTTAAAGTTTTTATAGAGATGTAGTAGCAGTGTTTTAGATGCCGGTAAAAGATGTGCCGGTCTTTTTTTATGGTATCTGTTAAAGAGCGGTTTGATCAGCTTCGCGATCGCGGTGAATGCGCCTTGATCCCCTTCATTACAGCGGGCGATCCGGACTTAGCAACGACGGCTGAAGCCTTGCAGGTGCTAGATCGCAACGGCGCTGACCTGATTGAG
>JBBSNR010000199.1:0-5903 GCA_038260635.1 Phormidesmidales cyanobacterium | reverse complement strand
TCCTCAGTTCTTCAAACGTATAGAGCCAGACAGCTAAGGCGAGGATAAAACCATGATTCAGCAAGAGACCTATCTAAACGTAGCCGACAACAGCGGTGCCCGTAAGCTGATGTGCATTCGAGTGCTGGGCGGGCGTAAGCAATACGCGGGCGTTGGCGATGTCATCGTTGCCGTCGTCAAAGATGCGCTGCCCAACATGGGCGTTAAGAAATCCGATGTGGTCAAAGCCGTCGTCGTGCGCACGCGCAAGGGCATTCGCCGGGCCAGCGGCATGAGCATTCGCTTTGACGACAACGCGGCGGTGATCATCACTCAAGACGGCAGCAACCCCAGAGGCACGCGGGTCTTTGGCCCAGTTGCTCGTGAGCTGCGCGACAAAGGATTTACCAAAATTGTTTCGCTAGCGCCGGAGGTACTTTAGATGCGTAAGCAGAAAGAAGTCGTGCGTCAAAAGATGCACGTTAAAAAGGGAGATACCGTACAGGTAATCTCTGGGAAGGACAAAGGCAAAGTCGGTGAAGTCGTTGCCATTAGTGCCAAAAAGTCTCAGGTAATCGTGCAGGGCGTCAATATTCGCACCAAGCACGTTAAGCCTCAACAAGAGGGCGAGTCCGGCCAGATTCTCACCAAAGAGTTTCCGGTTCACAGCTCCAATGTGATGCTCTACTCCACCAAGCAAAAGGTGGCTAGCCGAGTCGCTCACACTGTTACTGACGACGGTCGTAAGGTGCGGATGCTCAAGAAGACCGGCGAAATTCTCGATTGAGACTTTCAGAATTGATCAACAATGCCCTGACCAAGCCCAGGGAAACATTTAGAGGATGCAATGGCCGATTCACTCAAGACACTCTATAAAGAGCAGGTAGTCCCCAAGCTGACCGAACAGTTTGGCTATACCAACCCTCACCAGATTCCAAAGCTTGCCAAAGTTACCGTCAATCGGGGCTTAGGAGAGGCCTCTCAAAACGCCAAAGCTTTAGAATCTTCAATTAGCGAACTGGCCATGATTACCGGGCAGCGTCCGGTGGTTACTAGAGCTAAGCGCGCGATCGCAGGCTTTAAGATTCGAGAAGGGATGCCGGTCGGCGTCAAAGTGACGCTTCGTTCAGACCGTATGTACGCCTTCACGAACCGCCTAATTAATTTAACCCTGCCCCGCATCAGAGACTTTAGAGGCGTTAGCCCCCGTAGTTTCGATGGCCGTGGCAACTATACTCTGGGCCTGCGCGAGCAGCTGATTTTCCCAGAAGTCGATTACGACAGCGTTGACCAAATTCGCGGCATGGACATCACCATTGTCACCACCGCGAATACCGATGAAGAAGGCCGTGCCCTTCTGAAGGAATTGGGAATGCCCTTCCGAGATAACTGAGGCAGTAGCAAACAAGAGGATTATGGCGTCTAACGACACGATTTCAGACATGCTGACGCGCATTCGCAACGCTACGCTTGCGCATCATCAGACCGTCGATATCCCATCGACCAAAATGACCCGCAGCATTGCCAACGTTCTAAAAGAAGAAGGCTTTGTCGCAGAAACCGAAGACAGTGGTGAAGGCATCACTCGCAAGATCACCATCACGCTCAAGTACAAAGGCAAGCAGCGTCAGCCGATCATTCGCAACCTGACCCGCGTCAGCAAGCCGGGTCTGCGGGTGTACTCCAACCGCAAAGAGCTGCCCAGAGTCCTCGGCGGTATCGGCATTGCGATCATTTCCACCTCCAGTGGCGTCATGACCGACCGCGACGCTAGGCGTCAAGGCATTGGCGGAGAAGTCCTTTGCTACATCTATTAAACCCGATCATGCAGGCCCAAAAGGAGGAAAAAAATGTCTAGAATTGGCAAGCAGCCTGTGCCCATCCCCAAGGCAGTAACCATCACCATTGACGGCCAGCACGTCACTGTTAAAGGCCCTAAAGGCGAACTCGCCCGCGAGCTACCCCCGGAGATTGCCTTTGTCCAAGAAGGTGAAGCAATTGTCGTCACTCGCCGCAACGAGTCTCGCAATGCCAGACAGCGCCACGGCCTAGTTCGCACCCTGATCGCCAACATGGTAGAAGGGGTTTCCAACGGCTACCAAAAGAAGCTAGAGATCCAGGGCGTCGGCTACAGAGCCTCCCTGCAAGGGCAAAAGCTGGTAATGGCACTTGGCTACAGTCACCCCGTAGAATTTGAACCGCCTCAGGGCATTCAATTTGCGGTAGAAGGCAACACCAATGTCACTGTTAGCGGCATTGACAAAGAAATAGTCGGTAACACCGCTGCTAGAGTACGCGCCGCTAGACCGCCCGAACCTTACAAAGGCAAAGGCGTTCGCTACGCAGGCGAACAAGTTAGACGTAAGGCCGGCAAGGCAGGCAAGTAGGTAGGTAAGCACATATGAAAACAACCCGCAGAGAATCTACCCGCCGACGCCACTCGCGCGTTCGCCGTCGGGTAAAGGGCACCACCGAGCGGCCCAGACTAGCGATCTTCCGCTCCAACCAACACATTTATGCTCAGGTGATTGACGATACCGAGCACAAAACCCTGGTCGCTGCTTCCACATTGGACAAAGACGCTGAGACCAAAACAGGCTCCAACTCCGAAGCAGCGGCTGCGGTTGGTAAACTAATTGCAGAGCGCGCCCTGGCAAATGACATCTCACAGGTGGTCTTTGACCGAGGCGGCAAGCTCTATCACGGTCGAGTAGCGGCTTTAGCTGATGCGGCCCGTGAAGCAGGTCTTAAGTTTTAGAGCTTTCTACTGATCGCTCGCTAAGGCAAATCACTCGCGCATACATCTAAGGTTGTAACAATGGTTAAAGGGCATGGCAGATAATAGAGATAGAGATCGTCGGAAGAAAAATAAGGGCCGAGAGAAAGAATCGGAATGGCAAGAGCGCGTCGTTCAAATTCGCCGTGTGACGAAGGTCGTAAAAGGCGGTAAAAAGCTGAGCTTTCGGGCCATTGTAGTAGTCGGCAACGAAAAGGGTCAGGTCGGCGTCGGTGTTGGTAAGGCCAGCGACGTGATTGGCGCAGTGAAAAAGGGCGTTGCCGATGGTAAAAAGCACCTCGTAGAAGTGCCCTTGAACAAGGCTTACTCAATTCCTCATCCTTCAACTGGGCGGGCAGGTGGCGCTAGGGTATTCATGCGTCCTGCGGCTCCAGGGACCGGGGTAATTGCCGGTGGCGCTGTGCGAATCGTGCTAGAGCTAGCGGGCATACGCAACATCCTTGCTAAGCAGCTGGGGTCGGACAATCCGCTCAACAATGCGCGGGCGGCAGCCGAAGCGCTCGATTCACTCAGAACGCTTGCTGATGTTGCTGAAGAGCGCGGCATTCCGCTCGAAAAGCTATACGCATAGGCCACGCATAGGCTATAGATCCCCAGACGCGATCTCAGGCGTGATACCAGACGCGATATGGGCCTCACCCACTACAAGGAGACTACTTCTGAGATGAGATTAGAAGACGCAAAGCCCAAAGCGGGCTCAAAAAAGAGCAGGAAGCGCAAGGGTCGCGGGATTGCAGCAGGCCAGGGCGCTAGCTGTGGCTTTGGTATGCGCGGCCAAAAGTCTCGTTCGGGCAGCGGCACTCGCCCTGGATTTGAGGGTGGTCAGCTGCCTCTCTATCGCCGCATTCCCAAGCTCAAGCATTTTCCCATTGTCAACCAAAAGGTCTACACGATCATTAACGTGAAGGGCCTGGCTGATTTGGCGGCCAATAGCGAAGTTACGCTGGCTTCCCTGATGGAATCGGGCATCATTACCACCAATGATGGCCCGCTTAAGGTATTGGGCGATGGCGAAATTTCGAGCGCCCTCAATGTGAAAGCAGCCGCATTTACACGATCTGCCAGGGAAAAAATTGAAGCCGCTGGTGGCAGCTGCGAAATCGTTAATTAGGATAGAGACAGCAAAGGTTCTGAGGCGTTAGGATATTGACTGGCTGGTCAGGCAAGATCTGAGCAAAGTCATCTAGGCAAAATCTGAATGGCCCAGCTCCAGCAGCGCTAGCGCTATAAGAGGTTTTTAAACATGGTTGTAAGTCAAGGCAAGTCGCCCAGCGCTCAAGAGACATTTTTGCAGATGGCCCAGGCAGCGGGGCTGCGCAGCCGTTTGCTGGTGACCGTGGGTCTGCTGGTTCTGGTGAGGTTGGGAATTTACATTCCGGTTCCGGGGATTGATCGCGCCGAATTTTCTAACTTTGTTCAGAACGGCGGGGCGGGCGGCGTCCTTGGCTTTTTAGATATTATCGGCGGGGGCGGTCTGTCTCTAGTCGGCATTTTTGCTTTGGGCATTTTGCCGTTTATCAACGCCTCAATTATTATGCAGCTGCTGACGGCGGCGATTCCGGCCCTGGAAGACTTGCAGAAAAATGAGGGGGAAGCCGGTCGGCGGAAGATTTCTCAGGTGACTCGCTACGTTGCCTTTGGCTGGACTATTTTGCAGAGTACGATGCTCTCGTGCTTTCTGCTGCGGGATTTTGCCTACAACTTTGGCGTGCCGTTTGTGGTTCAGACGGTGATTGCGCTGACGGCGGGCTCAATGTTTGTGATGTGGATAGGCGAGCTGATCACCGAGCGCGGTTTGGGCAATGGAGCATCGCTGCTGATTTTTCTGAACATTGTGTCGTCGCTGCCCCGAGTATTGGGTGAGACTCTTGATTTGGCGCAGAATGGCGATCGCAGCACTATCGGCGGCATTGTCATCTTATTCCTGGTATTCATCGCTACGATTATCGGTATTGTCTTTGTCCAGGAAGGCACCCGTCGTATTCCGATCGTTTCAGCGCGGCGTCAGGTAGGCCGTAAGCTCTATTTAGAAAAGAGCAACTACCTACCGCTACGGTTGAACCAGGGCGGGGTGATGCCGATCATTTTCGCCTCTTCCATGCTGATCATTCCAATCTCGCTGGTGCAGTACATCCCCAGCCAGGCTTTTGCCGAGTTTATGGGTGAAAACTTCCGAGCGACTTCGCCGCTATACATTTTGGTGTACCTGCTGATGATTATCTTCTTCAGCTACTTTTATGCGTCGCTAGTAGTCAACCCCGAAGACATGTCTCGCAACCTGAAGAAGATGGGGGCCAGCATTCCCGGTATCAGGCCGGGGCGGGCAACTACCGACTACATCAGTAAGGTCTTAAACAGACTGACTTTTTTGGGCGCAATTTTTCTGGGCCTGGTTGCTGTGGTGCCTAGCCTGGTTGAAAGCGCCACCCGCGTACAGACCTTTCAGGGCTTTGGGGCTACTTCACTGCTGATTTTGGTTGGGGTCGCAATTGACACCGCTAAGCAAATTCAAACCTACGTCATCTCCCAGCGGTACGAAGGCATGGTAAAGCAGTAATGACCAGACTGATTTTTTTGGGTCCACCGGGCGCTGGTAAAGGCACGCAGGCTCAAATTCTTTCTAAAGGCTGCCAGGTTCCTCACATTTCGACCGGGGATATTTTGCGGGCTGCCGTCAAGGCAAAAACAGAACTGGGGCAGCAGGCCGATGGCTACATGAGCGCTGGAGAGCTGGTGCCCGATGAGCTGATGCTAGGGCTCATTCGCGAGCGGCTAAGTCAGGAAGATACTGCAAACGGCTGGCTGCTGGACGGGTTTCCTCGCAATGTAGAGCAGGCTGAATTTTTGGATCGGCTGCTGGAGGAGATTGAGCAAACCTGTGAATTTGTGATCAATCTGGAAGTGCCTGATGAAGAGCTGGTCGTGCGGATGCTGGAGAGAGGCCGCAAAGATGACGAAGAAGCGGTCATTCGCAATCGCTTAGAGGTTTACCGGGAGCAGACTGAACCGCTGATTAATTTCTACCAGGGGCGACAGCTGCTGCGCTCTGTGAATGGCAACCAGGACTTGGATACTGTAACCCAGGCCCTTCAGTCCATCGTGAAGCAAAGCCCAGAAGTAAAACCAG
>JBBSNR010000198.1:0-5920 GCA_038260635.1 Phormidesmidales cyanobacterium | reverse complement strand
GTGACGACATCGTTAGCGTCGTCAATATTCAGCTCTTCGCGGCGAATGGTCGCTTGCTCGTTGACCATCTCTTGCTCGGTCTCTTTACGAACGCTGACTTCTTCACGAACAAAAGCTTCTTTATGGACGTTGGCTTGCTCCTCGTACACTTCTACGCGAGCAACTTCACCATCTTCAAAGGCGTGGTTGACATCCGTAGCAGCCGTCGTTCCGGTTGGCGTTGTCCGCTCAACTACAACTCGCTCTCTTTCTACAGGTACAGAAACATTCGCTGTCTCTGTTTCGATACGCTTGCCGACCACGACATCGCCTGTCTTCATCCGAGTCTTGTCTGCAACCAAGCGCTCTTCGTAGAGGCGAATAGGTTGACTGACATCTTCTCTGTCTCTCATTTCGTAGAGACCAGGATCGCGGTCATAGGTGTAGTCGTCACGAGTGTAGTCGCCGCTAGCAGCATAGGCGGCGGTTCCCGTCGTGCCCATACCCATGGCACCTGCCCCTACAGCGGCGGTTCCGTCTACTGGGGCAGACTGACTAGCGAGCGGTTCGCGATAGACGCCACGCACGTTTTCTTCGTAGTCGTAGTCAACATCTCTGCTGCCGCTGTACTCGGGTAAATCTTCAACCTGTTTCTTGGTTAGGCCACCCACGTAAATACGCTGCTGGCTGTTGTCAAACTGAGCGCGTCCGATCGGCAACAACACTTTCTTGCCAAAAATCCACGGGCCAGTATCTACAATCAGATAGCGAAACTGACCGGTTGCATCGTCAAATAATCCGTCTTCTACAGACCCAACTTTATCATCATCGCCTGCGTACACGCTGTAGTCATCTAAGTGACTCAGGCTGTTGTCGCTAAACGTATTGCGATAATCGGGATAGGTTTCTTTAAGGCTAACTAATGCCATGTGTGTAAGGCTCCGTTACTAAACTTTCTTGTTGGCAGTTGAATGCCATATAGCAACAGTATCTTTTCTGTGATAAATTCCCCATTCTGCGGGAGAGAGAGATTGATACAGCCGATCTACCTAAATAGTCAGATCCAGATCTGCTAACGAGTATGTCTGATTATTCTTCGGGGAAAAGGTAGTTAGAGAAAGTAAGGGGTGTTGCGAGCGATCGCAACACCCCTTATTCAAAGTACGAATTGATTGATTCTTACAGTTTAGCTAGCCCAAACCACTACAGCCTTATCGAACGACGACTCTAGGCTTTTTTGCACCCACTGTAGCGCCAATCAGAGAAGCAACTAAGCCCAGCAAAGCGCCCACTATAAAGGACAGCCCTGCTTTAGAAGCATTTGCCGCATACTGAGCTGCCTGCTCGGGGCTGACGTTGGGAACAGCCTGGCTAACTTCGTCCTGACTCGGTAGCGATACACCCGCCGACTGCTGCACTTGGTTGAGCACATCACCCGCGTTGGCGGCGATTATGCCAAATGTGCCAGAGACACCGCTAGCCAACAGCCAGCCGCTAATGACCAGCGTCGTCGCCCACAAAATAATGCCATTCAGCATCGCCGTCTTGCTATTCATCGGGCCACAGGAAGCAGCCATTACCCAACCGCCCAGGAAAAGGGAGATCAGCAGACTAATAATTGCCCAGATTCCCAAGCTGGTGCCAATCGTGCTCGGTGTAGCTTCACCTGCGGCAAAACCACCAATGGCCGCGCCTAGGGCGCTGAGCATGAGCTGAGAGACAACTGAGACCACAATTCCTGCAAAAATAGGGCCCCAGCGAACTGTATCGTGGTATTCCACTACAGTGCCCGTAGCAACTGGAGCGGGGCGAACACCCACATTGGGGGGCACATCCGTTCTTTCTGTATACGCCATGAGACTTGTAGCTCCTTTCAAGCATGATTTCATTCTAGCTTTAGGTTAGGAGGTGCATAACTGTTACGAACCTATCCAAAGATAGAGACAATTAACAGCAAGAGATAGAGTTCTCGAAGCCATGTTTAAACCTAACGTTTGTTCTTAAAACTTCACATAGAAGTCTGCGCTGAAAGACTATATCTTCGCAGCTGAAATCTATGCTTTTTTATCGATAAAATCTTTCCCTTGATGGAAGGGCGCTATACCAAAGGTCAGCGACTATTGCTAATAAATGTAGGTTTAAGGCTTAGCTAATATGGCACTGTATAAGATTGGCGATATTCACCCAAACTATCAAGATACCTACTTTAACGGGCGCGACCTGAAGGGCATGGCTGTCTACAGCGCTGAAAGCCACAAGGTGGGCACCGTGAGTGACATTCTCATCGACGATGCCAATCAGCCTCAGTATATGGTTGTAAAGACGGGTTTGCGAAAGAAGGTAGTGCTGCCGATGAGCCGCTGGGCGGATCTCTCTAACCAAGACCATATCTATGTAGGCACCCTTAACCGAGAAGAATTTGCTGCGCTACCCCGGTACGACGACGGCCAGCTCACAGCAACCGGGCAAGCACTCGAAACCTACGAAATGGCTCCGCTTGAGCAGTCGCGGGCGGTAGAGATGACGGCCCCAGTCGAGGGGGAAAGTGTTGTAGCAGCTCAAAGAGAAGTTACCCCGGTAGCCCACCCGCCAGTAGGAGCGGTATCAGAGCCGCGCGATCGCCCCATTCAGCTCTATGAAGAACGCCTATTTACTCAAAAACAGCGAGTAAAGACCGGCGAAGTCAGAATCTCTAAGCGCACGGTGACCGAAACGGCAAATGCTGCCGTGCCAGTCACCAAGGAGAAAATCATCATTGAGATAGAGTCTGTCTATGGCGGGGAGACTCGGGTGGACTTTGGCGATGCCCAAGTCAAGGAGGATGGGTCTGTTCGGATGGATATCTACGAGGAGCAGGCGGAAGTCTGCCGCCGAGTGGAGCCCTATCAAAATGTGTCCGTTCGCAAAGAGGTGGTGCAAGATGTGGTGAGAATACAAGAACCGCTGCGCCGCGAAGAACTAGCAGTCACGTCTGACGGCAATCCTCAGATCGACTGGGTTAACGAAGCCGATGCTGTAGTCAATATAGACAGAAGCCGGGAAGATAGGATAATTGGTCATGACTAAGCCGGATTACTGAGCCGGATTACTGAGCCGGGTTACCAGTGCTTTTGCGTCCAGAGGGTGGCTTGGCTATGATTGGGCAACCCCAGCCCACTCAAGAGCTGACCAGAAAGGACTATGGACGTTATTTGGCTGTTGATAAGAGCCTCTGGGATGAGGGTTGGCGTGGCGATCGCCGCCGGTCTCATCAGCGGGGGAGCAAGCGCAGGGCTGATTGCACTTATTAACGACGCCATTGCTCAGAGTTCACGACAGCCGCTAATAGCCCCTTTTGTCGGGCTGGTTTTACTTGCGCTCATTTCCAGCAGCCTGTCACAGTTTTTGCTGGTTGACCTATCGCAAGACGCCGTTTATCAGCTGAGAATGCAGCTTTCTCAGCGCATTCTCTCTGCGCCGCTACAGCAGTTAGAACGGTTGGGACCAAGCCAGCTTTTGGCCACCTTGACCGAAGACGTGCAGGCAATATCGAATACGGTTTTTGTCATTCCTACGCTCTGTGTCGATATTGCTGTTATCTGTGGCTGTCTTGTCTATTTGGGCTGGCTGTCAGGCTGGGTCTTTCTGGCAGTAGCGATTTTTTTGGTGGTGGCGATCGCGCTAGTGCAAATCCTGATTGCTGCCGCCTATCGCTATCTGGCTTTAGCTCGGCTGGAAAAAGACCGTTTGTTCAAGCAGTTCCGAGGCATCACCGAAGGCACCAAAGAGCTGAAGCTGCACTCTACTCGAAGACAGCTCTTTTTTGACGAAGACCTGGCAGTAACAGCCACAGCCTCTCGCAGCTACACCAAAACAGCTTTCAAGATAGCGGCTCTCAGCAGCAGCAGCGGTCAGCTCCTGTTCTTCATCCTCATCGGTCTACTGCTATTTGGAGCGACCCGAGTCATTCCAAATGCCCAGTCGGTCTTGCCTGCCTACATTCTTACCATTACCTACGTAATGCGCCCTATAGAAGGTACCATTGCGCAACTGCCTAATTTAGCAGTCGCTAATGTCTCCTTACAAAAAGTGAAAAAGATGGGCTTGGCTTTGGCAGAGAGGGCTGAAATTAATTCTGTCCGCCCGTCTGCCGCTAGCTGGCAGACACTTGAGCTAAATGAGGTGGTTCACACCTACCATAGCGAAGACGCCGCCAGCCATTTTTCTGTAGGGCCAATCAACCTCACGCTCAAAGCTGGAGAGTTAGTTTTTATTGTGGGCGGCAACGGCAGCGGCAAATCAACGCTGGCAAAGCTGATTACAGGGCTCTACCTGCCTGACTCGGGAGAGCTGAGATTGGATGGTGAACCGATTGTAGAGAGCAACCGCGAAGGGTACCGGCAGCTCTTTTCGGCCATCTTCTCAGACTTTTATCTGTTTGAGCGCCTGGTGAGTACAGAAGCGCTGACGCTAGACGCTCAGGCACAGATGTACCTGGAGAAGCTAGATCTGAATAAAAAAGTCTCCGTAAAAAACGGGCAGCTTTCTACAACTTCACTCTCTCAAGGACAGCAAAAACGATTAGCTCTGCTAGCCGCCTACTTGGAAGATCGCTCAATCTACCTGTTCGACGAATGGGCCGCCGACCAAGATCCTATCTTTCGAGAAATCTTTTACACCCAGCTGTTAGTAGAGCTCAAGCAGCGCGGCAAAACAGTCATGGTCATCAGCCACGATGATCGCTACTTTCACCTGGCAGACCGACTGATCAAGCTTGACTACGGCCAGATTGAGTCGGATCAGTATTGAGAGGTTTTTAGGGTGCGATCGCCCCAGTCGACAAGTTATCCAACGCCCCCGCAATCTGCTGAATCACCTGATTGCCGCAATCGCCTAGCCGGTGGCGACCGCCCAAATAGCGCGGGTCGTTGTAGGCGAGCTGCACCTGGCCCTGCTCATCTTCCCAAATCAGCATTTTTTGCGGCAGGTCAATCGCCACGCTCTGTGCGCACTGCATTAGGGGCGTCCCCAGCTGAGGATTGCCAAAAATCACCACCCGCGTTGGCCTTAGGCTTAGCCCCGCACCCTCAGCGTTTTGCGCATGATCCACGGTAGTGAATAGAGTGAGCCCTTTCTCTTCTAAAATTCTGACGAACCGCTGTTCGGTCTCGGCTACGCTGTGAGGGCTGGCCTTTACAACTAGACCAGTTGCAGTCGGTACCGGCAGTGACTGCCCTGGCTGCGGCAATCCTAGCCCCAACGCTATGGTGAGGACAGCGATCGCCCCACCTAACCCCAAAAGCTGCCTCACAGACAGCCCGCTCCGACGTAATCTACTCATGGTTTTTCTCTCACAGCGCTGCTCAAACCATACCAACTTATCGAACAGCTGCTCCGACAGGTCTCACGAACCTTCTGGATTGACCGCGCTGTAAATTGCGGAGTAGTCCTGATCGGCCAAACCTTGAGAGATTGCCTTAGCCGCTATTTGGCTCACCCCGGACGCTACTGTCGCGTCTATGCCCTGTGCCTGGGCCGCTTTGACGAACAGATTCATATCTTTGAGCAGGTGCTTGGTCGGAAAATTAGGATTGGTGAAATTGCGATCGCACATCCGCTCCAGCTTTTTATCAAAGGTCGGCGCATACAGCGCACTTTCCCGCACAATGCCCATAAACTTCTCAATGTCTAACCCCTCTTGCTGAACCAGGCTCAAGCTCATCGAAAACGCCGCCGTCAGCGTGCCGATCAGCTGATTCATCGCCAGCTTGGTCGCCGCCGCCGTGCCGATCGCTCCCATCAGCTGAGGCTCTGAGCCAAAGCACTTCAGTACCGGCAGCCACTGGTCGTACTGCTCAGGCGTGGCCCCCACCATCACAATCAGCGAGCCCGCTTTTACCTGCGGAATGCTGCCCAGCACAGGCGCTTCCAGGTACGCGCCACCTGCTGCCCGAATTTGCTG
>JBBSNR010000197.1:0-5944 GCA_038260635.1 Phormidesmidales cyanobacterium | reverse complement strand
TAAGCCAAAGAAACTGGCGCAATTCCGCCTGCTGACTTAGCCGAATGCTCACTTTCTGACAGCTGTGTGCTCATGAATTGAATAAAACTTTTCTGACCCAGGTCAGCAGCTATAGCGTCGGCCACTTTGCTTAATATTTAATATACAAGGATCTTTAGAACCGCCCCACATCGCAGACAAGTCGGTGCTCGGCGTCTCCGATGGCTGAGCGTAGTCGTTCGCAGAGCGTCGCCGCAGGCGTTAGCCAAAACCCACCGATCTACAAAAGCTGCCTCTATTCAATCCCCAATCCTAAGACAGAAGGCGGTCTCTTCTCCAACATCGACGCCAGCTCAAGCTAAAAACGTTCACACAGCTTCACAACGGCTGTGCCCGCAATAGCCGCTGAGCGTTTGTTTTACAAAATGCGCGCCCTCAAATGTTTTTTAAGTTTTCAATAGCGGCGTCTACATTGGGCTGCAAGGATAAAAACTGTTCCAATCGAACCAGTTTGACCGTTTGGGTAACCCGAGGGTTGCTGACTACTTGCACGCTACCGCTCTCGCCTTTGGCCTTTTTGACCAAGCGAACCAGTGCGCCCAAGCCAGAGCTATCGACAAAATCAATTGTAGATAAATCCAAAATGATGTGGGCTGGGCCATCTTCGATGTACTTATTGAGAACCTTAAGAAAAGTAGGTTCTGAAAAAGCATCTAGAAGCCCGGTCAGGCGAAAAATTTGACATTTTCCCCTAACTTCGCGGGTGCCTCTGAGACTAACTGTTAGGGTAAGCGACTCAGCGATGGGAGGATCCTCCTAATAGGCCTAGCATTGAACGACAATATGACGCTTAAGTATAGGGCAAGATACTATTGACTGCAAGATAGAATTTAATCTTGCTACGACTCTTGGGCAAACCAATGTTACCCACGCCTTAGATAGTACATATCGGGTTAGATCGCTGAACGGGTCACCGGACTCACTCAGCGGGCTAACTATGGGTCTGCCGCTCGCGCATGGTTTGGACAAAGTTAGCAAAGAGATAGTCAGCGTCGTGCGGGCCGGGGCTGGCTTCGGGGTGATACTGCACAGAGAAGACTGGCAGCTGCCGGTGGCGAATACCGGCTACCGTCTGATCATTGAGATTGAGGTGAGTAATCTCGACCTGCGCTTCATCAATGGAGCTGGCGTTGAGGGCAAAGCCGTGGTTTTGGCTGGTGATTTCGATTTGCTCGGTGAGGCCGCAGGGCTGGTTGAGGCCGCGATGACCGAACTTAAGCTTAAAGGTTTCAGCGCCCAGGGAAAGTCCTAAAATCTGATGCCCCATGCAGATGCCGAAGGTGGGCAGCTGACTTTCAATTAGCTCCTTAGTGAGCTGAGGCGCGTTGGTAACTGCCGCTGGATCGCCAGGACCATTTGAGAGAAAAATGCCGTCGGGCTGATGGCCTAATATTTCTTCTGCCGAAGTGTCGGCAGGCACCACAATGACATGGCAGCCATAGCTGGCCAGGCGTCTTAAAATGTTGCGCTTGATGCCAAAATCGACCGCGACTACTTTTAGCGGCGGCGCGTCGGAATCAGAAACGGGCTCTAATTCTAGGCTAGGGCTGCTAGGGCTAACGACAGGATGACTCTGGCTACCAAAGGCCCAGCTTTGATCGGTGGCCTCACGCCATTCGTAGGTTTCCTTAGTACTGACTTCTCTGACCAGGTTCAGCCCTTCCATTGAAGGAAGCGTCTGAAGCTGACGCAGCAGTTCTTCTGGGTCGAGTACTTCGCTAGAAATAGCGCCATTCATAGCGCCGACGCTGCGCAGCTGGCGAGTGAGGGCGCGGGTGTCAATGCCGTAAATGCCTGGAATGTCGTGCGCTTTGAGGTAGTCGCTGAGCGATTGGGTAGAGCGCCAGTTGCTGGGGCGATCGCAGATATTTTTGGCGATCGCCCCTCGCACATAGGGCCTGGCCGACTCTTCGTCTTCGGGGTTGACGCCAGTGTTGCCCAGTTCTGGATAGGTAAATGTGACAATCTGACCGCAATAGCTAGGGTCTGTGAGCACTTCCTGGTAGCCAGTCATGCCAGTATTAAACACAACCTCGCCCATCGTGGTGCCTGCTGCGCCAAATGACCAGCCTCTGTAGATAGAACCATCTTCTAAGACGAGCAAAGCAGGTTGAGCAGTGGGGTTAAACATAAGCGAGCTGAATAGTGAGCTGAAGGGTAAAAGCTAAGCTGAAATACCGAGTTTGACAGAGACGGCGCAAAAGATCCGTATAAGACGTAAGTAAAACAGAAATACAGTCAGGGAAATGTAGAGGTAGGTCAAGTAGCCCATCGATCATGGACCCGTCTCAATCCGCCTACCGCTTCATATTATTGCCTAGTTTTGTCGGATTAGTTTGCTGTGCCTGTGCTGCTGCGCCAAAACCGGCAACCGTCAGTCCGGCAGCAGATGCCGACCGGCTCATCCAGTCTTCACCGGCAGCGTCTACCCCAGTGACGGCAGCTGCTTCAGCATACAGAGAGGGGATCAACCTGGCTTCTAGCGCCTACCGCTTGAGTCAGTCGGCCATCTCCCCCGATGACTGGGGGCTGATCGCTGATCGCTGGCAGCAGGCGGCCAACCAGCTTAAGCAAGTGAACGCAGACGATGAACACTATGATGCGGCTCAGCAAAAGATAGCGGAGTACACCCGCAACGCCAAACAAGCTGCTGCTGTCATTGCAAATTTGCAGGCCGCTGCCGATGTGCCTCTCGCACCGCTGCCGCCTGCTGCCGCTGCCGTCAAGCCAAGCGCAGCCTCTGTGACTAGCCGCCCCAATGCTACGGTGCGGGTGCCGGTGATTCGTCGGCTCCACGGTACGCCGGTTGTGCGAGTCACGTTTAACGGGGTCCAAACCTACGAAATGATTTTGGATACTGGGGCTAGCCGGACTTTGATCACTCGCCAAATGGCCGGTGAGTTAGGCGTTGTAACGACCGAGAAAATGTTGGCTACGACTGCTAGCGAATCAGCAGCTACTTTTGAGCTGGGGCAGATGCGCTCAATGTCGCTGGGTACAATTACCCTCACCGATGCGCAGGTGAGCATTGGCGACTCGGTGAGTATCGGCTTGCTGGGCAATGATTTTTTGAAGGGCTACGATGTGACGATTCGCGATCGCGAAAATACCGTTGAGCTAGTCCTAGCCAATTAAATACGGCCTTAGTTGCTATCTTCTCAAAATTGACCTACAGCGCTTTGTCTCGCTACGAATGCCGACTCTACAGCAGGTATATCTCCAGCAGGCATATGGATGGCGGGTTGCAGCGCAGACGGTGCCATCAGCTCTCCCAGCAAAGGAGAGTGTAGATAGCCAGCAGTAGAGTACAGACCAGCTTTGGGCGTTAGCTTAGCCGGATGGCTCTCGAACATAGATTCCCCCGGCAAACCCTGTGGCAGCGTCCATATGCTTAGGGCTTCTGGAGTGGCTTCTAGAGTGGCTTCTGAGGCGGGGTCTAGAGAGGCGAGCAGGTCAGCGAGCAATACAGAATTTTGCCCCGGCAAGGACTGAGTCAGGCTCGCGAGCGTTAGGGCTATGGAGGCCGGTTCGGGGGGAGTAACAGCGATGTCTGGGATGGCAGCGTCTACGGTCGCAGTAACCGGCAATGCAGCTGGCGTAGAGGCTAACCCAGAAGCTGCTACCTCAAGCGGAGGAGTGTGGAGGGCTCGCTGATAGGTCGGTTCGTTCACTGCGCTGGGTGCTAATGCGGGTAGTCTCGGTAGGCCATCGGCAGAGAGGGTTGCCTGAGTCTCTGGAGCGGTGCCGCGTTCTGCCTGAGTGTTTGCCTGAGTGAGATCAGGCGTTGGCGGCGCTGGGATTGAGACCGCTAATAAAGTACGGGCAACCAGCGGATCGCCGGAGGAAGTTGATACCGGTGCTGAGCTGTTCTCTGCGGTAGGAACCGGGCCATTGGCAGATGGATTAACAGATGGATTGGCAGACTGCTTGACCTGGTCGGGCTGACTGACAGGCTGTGAAGCAGGCAGAGAGACCTGCTGGGTGGGGGCGGATAAAGCGCTGGGACGATTAGAGGAAGTCGGGCGATCGCTCACCGCAGCTGTCACCAAGGGCTGCTGAAAATCTGGCCGTTTAGAGTAGGGCTCTATCGTGTCGCTGCTGGACAGAGGTACGTCTGCTACTTCAGCGTAAGTGCTTTCGCCCGGCCCAACAGCAGGCGCTTCAAAACTCCACTCACTCGAAACGTGACTGCTTGGGCCGCAGCCAGCTAAGCCAGCGAAGATAGCGGTCAGTGAAGTAACGAGTGAAGTGGTGACTTTACGCATTGGCTTTCGACTCTTCGGGATAGCTAACTATGACAGCTTTATGGCTGCAAAAGTTTCGCAAGGACAGCGGTAAGTGGCTGGTTGACTGGGCGAAAGGATCAGGTTGTATATTCAGCGTTGATTTTTACGTAGTCGTAGCTAAGATCGCAGCCCCAGGCTAAACCTTTGCCAGGGCCAGGGCCCACGTTGACAGTGATTTTTACGGGATGGGCCAAGGCTTCTATGCTCTGGGTTTGCTGCATGAGGGAATCTTGGGCGGGGGGTTCATCACTGCTGGTGGAGCGGCTGAGCAAAATCTTCGACATAGCCTGAGTGCTACGCTCTGCCTGCTGAGTGAGATAGGCACTGGCAGCAGCCCTGTCAAATGGCTGAGGGGTGCCGTCGGTCATCAGTGTAAAATCGCCCAGGGAGATGTTGAGTTCGCTTTGGTCAAAGGGGATACCCGCTCGCCCAGCAGCGCCCGCAATCCGTCCCCAGTTGGGATCGCGGCCAAACACGGCGGATTTGACTAGGGAGGAGCCAGCTACGGTGCGGGCAATTTGGCTGGCAGCGCGATCGCTCATCGCCCCGCTCACCGCAACTTCGATCAGGCAGGTGGCCCCTTCGCCGTCGCGGGTGATGGACTTCGCCAAATGTATGCAAACTTCTGTCAGCATCGCTTCTAGCTTGTCGGCTTCGGGGCCAGGCGCGGTAATTGCTGGTGTGCGTGACTCGCCATTGGTAAGGGCAAGCAGGCAGTCGTTGGTGCTGGTATCGCCATCGACGGTGATTTGATTAAAGCTTTTCTCGGTGGCGCGGCGCAGCATGTCCTGCCAGAGCTGCGAGGAGACGGCTGCATCGCAGGTGACAAAGCCCAGCATCGTCGCCATATTCGGGTGGATCATGCCGGATCCCTTTGCAATGCCGCCAATGCGGACGGGGCGATCGCCGATCTGAGTTTCTAGCGCAATCGACTTCGCGATGAGATCCGTGGTAACGATAGCCCTAGCGGCTGCCGCCGATCCCTCAGCAGAGAGCGCTGCTACAGCCTCAGGAATGCCAGCTTTTAAGATATCTACCTTGAGGGGCTGACCGATCACGCCGGTAGAAGCCAACAATATTTGGTCAGGAGAGATTTGCAGCGCGGCGGCGGCGGCGGCGGCACTGGCTAAGGCATCTTGCTTGCCTTGTTCCCCCGTGCAGGCATTGGCCTGACCAGCATTGCAAAGAATAGCGCGAGCAGCGGGTTTGGCTTCTAGCAAATCCTGACAGTAGTCTATGCAGGCGGCGCGTACCTGGCTGATGGTGAAAACCCCGGCGGCGATCGCCTCACCGTCCGACACAATCAGCGCCAGATCGGGTGCCCCGGACGGCTTTAGCCCGGCGACCACACCAGCGGCGCGAAAGCCCTTGGGCGCGGTCACTCCCCCCTCGATTACCTGCCAGTCTGCCATGTTCTTCCTTGCCGTGTGGGATAAGTAGGGTGGATCGGCTATGTATGAGTGCCAAACTCACTTGGACCGAATTACCTTGTGAAAAGGGATTATATCAATAACTATGAAGGTATTAAATAGTTGTAGAGAGATGCTGACTTGAAGGCCCCATCGTCGAACGCGCGCTCAGACTTGCCGCTGTCAAAAGTGGGTCTCCCAGGAAACACG
>JBBSNR010000196.1:0-5971 GCA_038260635.1 Phormidesmidales cyanobacterium | reverse complement strand
TGGTGTTTATGCGCCAGCCGAAGCGGTCGCGACGCTCACTTACTTTGGGCTATACGCCTTGCAGCACCGAGGCCAAGAATCAGCCGGGATTGCCGCGTTTGATCAAGGTCAGGTACACGAGCATAAAGGCATGGGTCTGGTTTCTCAGGTATTCACTGATGACGTGCTCAGAGAGATCCCAGGGCAGTGGGCGGTCGGCCATACGCGCTACTCCACCACCGGATCTAGCCATGCGGCCAATGCACAACCGGCGGTTCTAGAGTCTCGGCTGGGTAAGCTGGCGCTGGCGCACAATGGCAATATCGTTAACGTCAACAGCTTGAGAAATGATCTGCTGAAGCGCAACTATAGCCTGATGACGACTTCTGATTCGGAGCTGATTGCGATCGCGCTGATGGAAGCGGTCAACGACGGCAAAGATTGGATTGAGGGCGCGATCGCTGCCTTTAAGCGCTGTGAAGGAGCCTTTAGCCTGGTGATCGGCACTCCGGCTGGCATTATTGCAGCGCGTGATCCCCACGGCATTCGGCCTTTGGTGCTGGGCTATATGGGGAGCCAGGAGCCAGAAGCGCAGGCAAGGGGCTATGGCTCCGGCAATTTTGTCGTTGCTTCAGAGACCTGCGGGCTCGATATTGTTGGCGCGACCTACCTGCGAGATGTGGCCCCCGGCGAGCTGATCTGGATTGACAGTACCGGCATTAAGGCGGTGCAGTGGGCGCAGGCAGAGCGCAAGCTGTGCGTCTTTGAAATGATTTACTTTGCCCGGCCCGACAGCCTGTTTCACGGTGAGAGCCTATACAGCTACCGCAAGCGCATTGGCCAAAGGCTAGCGCAAGAGTCGCCCGCCGATGTGGACCTGGTGATGGCTGTGCCCGATTCGGGTGTGCCTGCTGCCATTGGCTATTCAGAAGCTTCGGGCCTTCCCTATGCTGAGGGTCTGATCAAAAATCGCTATGTGGGCCGGACCTTCATTCAGCCCACCCAAACCATGCGAGAAGCCGGTATCCGCATGAAGCTCAACCCGATGCGCGATGTGCTGGAAGGCAAGCGAATTTTAATCGTAGACGACTCGATTGTGCGCGGCACGACCAGCCGCAAGCTGATTCAAATGCTGCGCGATGCCGGGGCCACCGAAGTACATATGCGGATTTCTTCGCCGCCAGTAACCCATCCCTGCTTTTACGGCATCGCTACCGACAATCAAGATCAGTTAATCGCCGCGACTAAGTCAGTCAAAGAGATTGAAGCGCAGCTCGGCGCAGATTCGCTGGCCTACTTAAGCTGGGAAGGCATGTTAGAAGCGACTGGGGTCGATGTCAACAGCTTCTGCTCGGCCTGCTTTACCGGCAACTACCCGATTGATATTCCCACACCGGTAAAAAGCTCTAAGCTCATGCTGGAGAAGGTGCCAGCAGAAGTGGGCTGAGCGATCGCTTCTTTAGAGGAGATACCGGCTTGATGCAGGAAACCTTTGTGGTGGCGGAATTCAGGAGAGCAGAAGACAGGAGACAGTTAGATACTGAATTCTGTCTTCTGTTTACTCACACACAGCCAATCTCACCCAACCCAGACTAATCGCCTCTCAAGACAAATACTCAGGCATTTAACAGACGACTGAATAAGTTGCTCATCGACTGCTTTACCTGCTGCCGCCGCCGCCAGTTTTCAAAATCTTTTTGATACTTATAGCCGGACGACTGGTACGCCCGCCAGCCGTGAAGGGCCAGCGCAATGCCCCAGGTTAAAGCGACAAAAGCCGCAATTCCATAGCCGCCCGCTAGCAAATTGAGCAGGAGCAAAAAGCTGTTGAAGATGCCGTAGCGAATCAGGTGATGCTGAAACTTTTGGCGACGCTGCTGGTTGAACAGCATTTGCTGGGTCGATTCACTCTTTAGCGAAATCCACTCGCGCTCTGCTGACCACAGGGTTTCGGGTGCAATGTTGAGTTCAGCGGCAATTTCAGCTAGCTGTAGCCGGGTGAGTTCGCCAGATTCGGTTTCTTTGGCGATCGCAATCTGCAAAATCTGCTGAGCGTCCTCGCTAGCGTATAGGTCGGCCATGGCGGGTTCGGGCTAAAGGTGGGTAAAAGGGGCGGTTCCCTCTATTTTATAGACAATTTTTCTGGCGATGCGTAGTGAGGAAAACCAGATCGCAACTTAACGACATCTTTTGCTACTTAATTCGCAGCGACAAAATTTGATGCCAGCTCATCTCACTGGAGGAACTTTGGGGGAACCTTAAGCGCAGCGTGAAGCTCATCGCATAACCCTGCGAAGTTTTGCCCGCATCTACACCAGGAAATTCCCATGACTCAACTCGTCCCTATTCGGCTAGAAGACGGTACCGAAATCTATATTGAGGCGACTGAAAACGTCGATGTACCGCCCGCTGCCCCGCTGAATGACGAACTCGAAGAGGGGGAGTCTTATCGCGGTGGGGCAAAAGGCGGCGGCAGTGCAGCGGCGATCGCCTCCCAAAGCTTCAAAGCCATTGAGGGCACCATTCGCACCTACACGACCCACACGCTCAGCGCCTTCAAAGACATGGCCTATGCCGATGTCAAAAAAGTCACGCTCCAATTTGGCATTCGCATCGGCGGCGAGGCCGGGGTGCCCTACGTCACCAAAGGCACTGCTGAAAGCAACCTCAGCATCACGGTCGAGTGCGCGTTTGACAAAGACTAGCCGACTAGCCTTTCGACTCCACCACGCTAGGACGAGCGCCTACCGCATGACGGTCAATCACCTGATCGACCAAGCCATACTCCATGGCTTCCTGCGGAGACATGAAGAAATCGCGCTCGGTATCTTCCTTAATTTTCTCTAGGGATTGACCGGTGTGCTTGGCCATCGACTCATTCAGCATGGTTTTCAGGTACAAAATCTCTTTGGCCTGAATCTCAATGTCGGTAGCCTGCCCCTGAGCGCCGCCTGAGGGCTGGTGAATCATCACGCGGGCATTGGGCAAGATCATTCGCTTGCCCTTGGTGCCTGCGCTGAGTAAAAACGCGCCCATGCTGGCTGCCAAACCAACGCAGATAGTCGCCACATCGGGCCGAATGTGGTTCATAGTGTCGTACAGCCCAAGGCCCGCAGACACCGATCCGCCAGGAGAATTGATATATAGGTAGATGTCTTTCTCGGGGTCGTCGGCTTCTAGAAAGAGCATTTGGGCGACAATCAAATTCGCAGAGTCAGCGGTGACTTCCTGACCCAAAAAGATAATGCGCTCTCTGAGCAGGCGCGAATAAATGTCAAAGGCGCGTTCGCCGCGACCCGATTGCTCAATAACGGTAGGAATCATTAGCAGCTACTCAAGCTATGCGTTTTCATAGATTGTACAGACTTCACCCCGCTCTTTGCTGAGGTTGGCGGGGTGTGGATAACCCGAAATTGGACAGATGGGGCACCCATGAGGTGATCGATTGGCTGATAGCGGGCTGAGGTGTGCTGCGATCGCCACAAGATGGCATATTTGAGTCATTGTTACGAAAGGGCTGTGAATTTTACGAGTCCTAGCGTCGTCTTTGGTCAGCAATCATGAGTCAGATCTTTTTAGCGGGAGCCAGTCGAGGCGTCGGACGCGAAATTGCCAAACAGCTCGTCGCCAAGGGCTACCAAGTGATCGCCTTACTGCGCAGCGACCAGGCGAAGGCCGAGCTCACGGCAATGGGCGTGACCGTTGTGAAAGGAGATGCGCTGGAGGCAGCGGCAATGGTTGAGGCGATCGCCGACCACGCGCCCGATGCGGTCATCAGCACCATCGGCGGCTTACCCGAAGACGGCACTACCCGAGCCGACTTTTTGGGCAATAAGCATTTGATCGATGGCGCGGTGGCTGCGCAGGTTAAGCGATTTATTTTAATCAGCTCTATTGGCAGCGGAGAGAGTGCTCAGGCGCTGCCGCCCAACGTGCTAGAGGTGCTTGGGGCCGTGCTCAAAGAAAAAGCGCAGGCCGAAGCCTATTTGCAGGGCAGCGGCCTAGCCTATACCGTTATTCGTCCGGGCGGGCTGCTGTCTGAGCCGGCAACGGGTGAAGAGGGGCTTACTGAAGATGTCACTGTAGCAGGCTCTATTCCCCGAGAGGCAGTCGCTCGCTTGGCCGTGCGCTGTCTGGAGAGTGACCGGGCCGTAAATAAAATCTTCTCCGCGATCGACCTTTCGATGCAGCGCTCTGGAACAGACTTTGAGCCAGTTGAGCTGTAGGTGCTGACAGATCTAATCGAGTGGCTCTACCCACTTTTGGCTAATAGCCCAGTCCAAGGTGTAGCGGGCGGCGGCAAACCACAGAAAGCTTTCCCCGGTGATCAGCAGCCAGGGGAGGAGGGTCAAGGTGTCGGTCCAGATCGTTTCAATTTGGGCGAGCGATCTGACCAAAGCAAACGCCCCTACCGCCCCGCCACCCAAGTGCAGATTGTCATCCTGACGGACAATGTAGCGATAGGTCACGCCAAAAAAGAAGCCCGAACACAGGGCCACGGCCAGATTGACCAGACCTACCAAGACGCTATCGGGCAAGGCAAAAAGGGGCATAGCGCTAGCAGTGGGCAGCCGCCTCGTGCCCATCAGCCCCGCGCCCATCAGCATTATGGCGACTAGCCCTACTGCTAGTGCGCCCAAAAGCCCCGCTTTAATCGACTCCAGCCGTGCTTCAGCGGTGGACATAGCTGCGGGCGGATTCTCCCGCCCATTAAACTGGTGGCTGTCAGACTGGCTCATCCCTCACCCGCTCACTAAACAGGCCTAACTTTACCGTATGATAGAAGGTGAAAAGTCTCCGCTTTAAAGTTTTGATATGGATATTTTGACACTGGGCTGGGTTTCGCTGTTGGCCTGCTTTACCTTTTCTATCTCTATGGTAATTTGGGGTCGCAACGGCTTCTAAACTACCAGTCGGCCTATTTTTTGATGGGTCATCTGAAAGCCTCCCGTTGAGTTCTTGAGTGACACGTTTTGGCATCTTTTCTAGATACAGCCCTACAGAATCAGCTGCTTGCTGTTTTGGCTCTGCTGTCGTTTGTCTTGCTGGTGGTCGTCACTGGGGGCGTCGCCTATCTGACTGCTGTTGAGTGGCGCGATCGCCGGCGACGCGGCAGAGAAGCGAGCGCTTCATCTGGCAAGGCGAACCAGCGTAAGTAAGTGCCCATCACCCAGACCCCACAGACTACCGCTAGACAGATTGCCTTCGAAGCGCTCCGGGCCATTGACCGGGGCGCTTTTGCCGATGTAGTGCTAGATCGCAAGCTCAATCAGTCTCAGCTCAGCTCGCAAGATAAAGGGCTAGTCACTGAGCTGGTATATGGCACCGTTCGGCGCAGGCGAACCTTAGACGCGCTGATCGATCAGTTTGGTAAACGCGAAGCGAGCAAGCAACCCGCCGACCTGCTACAGATTTTGCGGCTGGGGTTTTATCAGCTGCGCTACCTGACTCATGTGCCCGACCATGCGGTGGTCGATACCACAGTTAGGCTTGCCAAGGCTCAGCGCCTCGGTAAGCTCAGCGGCGTGGTCAATGGCATGTTGCGCCAGTACATTCGTCAGACAAACGGCCAGGCAGACGGCCAGACTGACCCGCTACAGCTACCGGCAGACCCGACTGTGCGGCTTGGCATCTTATATAGCTATCCCGATTGGATCATTCGGGTGTGGCAGTCGATGCTGCCTGAGGCAGAAGTCGCGGCACTGTGTGAACGGTTCAATCAGCCCCCTCAGCTAGATTTGCGAATTAATTTGCGGCGCTATTCTCTGGCCGAAGCTCAAGCCATCTTTTCAGAAGCGGGCATTGAGACAGAGCTGGTAACGGCGGTGCCGTCGGCTTTGCGATTGAAGAAACATCAGGGGGCGATCGCTCATCTCCCAGGCTATGCAGAAGGCTGGTGGGCCGTGCAAGACAGCAGCGCTCAGCTAGTCAGCTATCTGCTCGATCCGCAGCCGGGTGAAACCATCATTGATGCCTGCGGTGCGCCGGGGGG
>JBBSNR010000195.1:0-5981 GCA_038260635.1 Phormidesmidales cyanobacterium | reverse complement strand
GCCCAGGAAACTTGAGCGATCGCCGCCTGATGCCTCTGAGCGGGCAAAGCCTGATAAATACTGAAGGCAATTAGCCCGATATAGATCAGCCCCCAAATTGCAAAGGCATAGCCGGCAGGCGTAATCAGTACATCGGCAAAGGTCGTATTTGAGACTTCGCCGATATTTTTACCGGCGGGCGGGTAGAAGTTTGAGAGGGCGTTGATGGCGATCGCCAACAGCACCGCCGCCACTGTGAGCCACTGCCGCCCCATTGGACCAATCAACTTTTGCATTGCCATCTCCCGATGCAGCCTGACGAATGGTGAATGAGCAAACCCCTAAAGCTGATCAATAATTTTCTCCAGGCGATCGCTCTCAGACTGGGCTGCGCTCAGCAAGTCATCCCAATCGCTAGGCGGATTGCCGCGCTCAATCATCTTTTTGAAAACTCGATAGGCATCTGTCTTGCTATCGTATGCTCGCTTGGTCTCAGGGTCATTCACCCAGCCAAAAACAATGACCTTGCTCTCCAGGTGGTACCTGAAAAACAGGCGATACTGCTGATAAAACTTAGCTCTGAACCAGTGCTTATTTTCGTCCCCCAGCGCCCCGCCCAGACGGTAGATATCGCGAGTCGGGTCTTGAGGAATATCATCCGTGACAAATCTGGCAATAACCGCTAATCGCTTTGCAGCGTTTTTTGTTTCCCACGCCTCAGGATACTTTTGCCGCAGCTCATTAACCTTAATTTGAAGCGCCTCAACCTGGCCGAGAAAGCAGGAATGTGCAAATATGCTCCACCCGTGGATGATGATGGGCGGCGATTGGGTCTTAGCCAACTATTCGTCCTCTTCTGAAAGCGGCTCATTAAGGTCACCAACATCAACGTTAGCTAGTAACGATCTCAATCCATTTACCCATTCCGCCGGGATCGGTTTCAGATTTTGAGGATTTTGTTCAATGTCTTTAGCCAGAAAAGCTAAGAACTTTTCCAAAACCGGGTCTTCTTCCTTGGCGCGAGCGATATAGACCTTGCCATCTGTGCCAATATGGTAGGCAATTTTATCTTGCTTACTGAGCCCGAGAGCCTTACGAACGGAGCTAGGGACAGTCGTTTGATATCGGTCGGTCAGCGTCGATTCGGCGACAGCAAATTGCGTATCGATCATGATTGCTTTGCGGTTTTGTGCTCACATCTATGGTAATGCATTTGCATTGCCGAGATCATTTTTTTTGAATAGAGGGAAAGATTCGTCGCTTCAAGGGACTCTCCATTGAGCAAGACCGTTTGCTCGGAGGCTCTCTTTAAGCAATGCTGCTAGAGTTTTAAAAAGTATTAAGCGATGCAAATTTATTTTCAGCCCATTAGTTTTTTAGCAAGAAATATTTACGGGAGAGCCGGGGCACTTTCGCTAAGGTGAAAGTAACTTACTAATTCATTGGCAGACCGTGATGATAACTACTTCTAAGCTCTCTTTGAGACAGTTCAATTGGGATGCTTTGGTCCTTTTGATTGTGACTTTTTGGCTGAGCAGCAGCGCCCTTTTAGACTTTTTGCTGATGCCGATGATGTACGAAGCGGGCATGATGAAGGGCCCCGAGTTTGCCACTGCTGGCTACAGCATTTTTGGGCTGTTTAACCGGATAGAGCTGCTCTGCGCTGCTGCAATTTTGACCGGGCTGTTGGCCTTGCGTCAGCGTCGCAATCAGTTTGATGTGGTAGCTAGCGGCTCACAGAGTCGGTGGGCCTTGGTTATCAGCGGCTCACTGCTGGCGATCGCCCTCACTTACACCTACATTCTCACCCCTCACATGAGCGCACTGGGCCTCGACTTGAGCGGCTCTCTAGCAGTGCAGGCTCAGCCCATGCCTCAGGCAATGAGCTACATGCACGCCCTCTACTGGGGCTTAGAAGCCGTCAAGCTAGTTGCCGCTGGCTGGTTGGTACAGCTCTGCTACCGCGACGTAGCTGCTACGTTCGAGTAGACATCTTCGAGTAGAGACATTCGAGTAGATAAGTAGCGCAAATCTGACGTTAGATACTCTCAAATTAGCCCAGTGCAGACACAGCCTCAGTGCTAGTCTCCGCTGGGCGTTTCGCTATCGGGCCATAGCAAACGCACTGCGAGCAGACCAAAGCCAATCGCCGCTACGCCTTTGACGACCTTATCTGGCAGCAGCAGGGCGGTGCTTTCACCGAGTAGCACGCCCAGCAGTGAAGCGAGCAGCAGGGCGCTAGCGGTGCCAAAGAAAACGGCTTTAGGTGAGGAGGAGGATCCACCTAGCGCGATCGCCGCCAGCTGACTCTTATCACCTAGCTCCGAGATAAAGACCGCTGTAAAGCTCACAATTAAAAGTTGAAAATCCATTTCTCCCCCAAGTATTTTTAGATAGCGCGATTACCGACCGACGATGTCACCAATTAGCCCAATCGTAATCAGCAGCAGCAGCCCTCCCGCACAGGTATCGAGCGTTTCGGGCGATACGCGCTTAGCCATCCACTGACCGAGCAGCACGCCGATTAAGCTAGTGGCGATCAGCGCTAAACCAGCCCCCAAAAATACCACCAGTGGCGACTGTGACTCCGCACTCATCAGCAGAATGGTCACCTGAGTTTTATCGCCTAGCTCCGCCAGGAAAATTGTGATGAATGTGGACAAAAACACGCTCCAGAAAGCGCCGGGCGGCTGGGCCGCTAGTTCGTCCAGTACAGTTTGGTCTACGGCTGATGGCTCTACAGATGCGGGGGCCGTAGAGGGTTCAGAGGAGGTTGGATCGGAAGAAGAGACCATGCGAGCAATTTCATATTTGTTTCATTATCTGCAAAGGCAGCGGCGATCGCAATCTCAACCAGCAAATCGCCCTGCACCGCAACCGTCGAACCGGCTCAGTCCTCAGCTGTTAGCTCGATCACCCTACTTTCTACTCCCACCGCCTGGTAAAACCGGGTCATCTCCTCGCTATGACTACCGTAGATGCCGGTAATCTGCTGCTCGCAGCACTCAATAGCAAAGTCGTTCAGCGCTGCGGGTGCAATTTTGTAAAGCTGCGCAAAAGTTTCGGGCTCCACCCGGCAGAAGTTGGGCCGCTGATCGTAAATGCGGCATTCGCGCTTGGCCGTATCGTAGTGAATGCACCAGCCGTCTTCGCCAACCATGCTCATGTAGAGCGCTAGCTCAGCGGGCGTCAGGTAGCTGTCGAGGTCGGGGCGATCTGCTGGGTCGAGCTGGCAGCAGGCACCGCAATTTTTAACGCACTGCCAGGTGGCCATAATATTTCACAGATATAACGTGCATAGATAAAAGGTAAGCCTGATATACGGTATCGCACCCCGGTTAACTGTGCCCTCTCCAAATGCTCTTGGGGACACTCTTTGGGAACTGAAACGTATGAGAAGGGGGCCTCTCATAACTTAGAATTTTGTAAACAAAGTTTAATTTCAGCTGCCCTCAGCAGGTACAATACTGACTAATGTGAGATTGTCTCAATGTGGTTCGGCTAGAACTGTTCGGAGGATAAATGGCCTTTTTAAGTAACATCGATTTTGTTTTGATTGCTCAGCTCACCATGCTGGCTATGGTGGTCATTTCTGGCCCGGCGGTCGTATTTTTGCTAGCCTTGCGCGGCGGCGATCTCTAAAATTACTGCCATCATCTCTGGCAGCCACTCTGCCAGAGACAGTTACCTTTGCTCCCCAGCTGCATTGCAAGGCTGGGAAGCCTTTTTGCAGTGGCTTTTCAGAGGCTAGCCTTTTGGTGGCTGGATTGAGGACGCTGTTGAAGGATGAACTGAGCGATCGCCAAATCCACAGGCGTCGTTACTTTCAAGTTAGTCTCCTCCCCTTCAATAATGCTCACCGGCACTCCGCACTTTTCTAGCAGTGCCGCGTCATCAGTCACCTGCCAGTTTTGCTGCTGCCCCTGACTGTGACATCGCTTCAGCAAACCTACCTCAAACCCTTGTGGCGTCTGCGCCGCCCAGAGTTGCGCGCGATCCGGGGTGTGGGTGATAATTCTCTGACTATTGACCTGCTTAATCGTGTCTTTGACCGGTACCGCCGCGATTAGTCCTGCCGTCTGTTTGACTGCCACCGCACAGCGATCAAATAGGTCTGGCGTGGCCAGACAGCGTGCGCCATCGTGAATTAGGACATGAGTGGCCGCTGCGGGGAGTGCTTGCAACCCGCTATATACCGAGGCTTGCCGGGTATCGCCACCGGAGATAAATTCTACTGGCTTGGGCCGCTCGTGCTGGCTGAGTGCCTGGCTCACGATTTGCGCAAAGTCGGACCGGTCTACCGGCTGGCAGATGATGCCAATCCAGTCGATGCTACTGGCAGTCATGGCGGCGTCTAATGTCCAGGCGAGGATGGGTCGGTCTATGAGCGTCATCAACAGCTTGTTGCGATCGCTGCCCATGCGACGACCGACGCCAGCAGCCGGTAAGAGTAAATGCATATCAAAAGAAATAAATTGATCGGGCTAAGGCCATATGTACAGCTTAATTGGTAGTTAAAAACACTGTTTCACCGCAATTTGGGTTTATTTCTGGTGGTATATCGTGTTTAATCCCCGACGTCCCTTAGAATGGTGAGCGGATAAAAAGATTAAATTTTAACCCGCATGCGTATATTGGCCCTAGTCCCTGGCGGCATCAGTCATCAGCTTTTGTTTTTTCCGGCCTTAGACGATATCAAAAGAGCCTACCCCAAGGCTGAAATTGCCGTTGTAGTTGAACCTAAGTCGGCTGCCGCCTACCGAGTCTCAAAGATTGTCGATACCGTCATTCCTTTTACGTTTGCGGGCGCAAAAAGCCCTTCTGACTGGGCCAATTTACTGGGGACTATTCGCGATCGCGAATACGAAGTTGCCCTGACAACCTGTCCGAGCTGGGACATCGGCCTGTTGCTATGGCTCAGCGGCGTACCTACTCGCATCACTTACAGTACAGCCGGTACGCCCTGGTTTTATACGGCGACTGTGCCCGATAGCGCTCAGTATCAGGCCGAGCGCTACCACGATTTGCTGAACGCTATTGATATCAAAGGGAATATTCCTGACCCTGTAATCAATGTGCCAGAAGGCGATATTGCCTGGGCCAACGCGCTGCGCGATCGCCTCAAGCTCAAAGACGGCTACGTGCTCATGTATCCGGGGCCAGAGACAGGCGACCAGTCCGCTAACTATCCGGTTGCTAGCTGGCAGAAGCTGATCCAAGACTTTCGCGATAAGCAGCCGCAGCTGCCGGTGGTACTGCTGCAAACCAACCACAGCACAGAGCAGGCCAATGCCCTCAAAACCGAAGATTCTCGGCTGATCGTGGCGATGGCAGAAAACATTGGCCAGACAGCGGCTATCATTGCCGGGGCCGATCTGGTGCTGACGCCCAATAGCTACATCATGCAGCTATCGGTTGCTCTCAAGGTGTTCACACTGGCGCTCTTTGGCAAAAATAAGCCCGACGAAATGCTGCCGCCGGTTCAGGGCGAAGAAGCTCGATTTTTAGGCATTGCCTCTGATACTAATAGGATGTCCGACATCCAACCAGAGGCAGTTTTACAGAAGGTTTGGGGTGGCTAATCTGGTTCCTTGAAAGTAAGTGCTCTACCAGCCAAATCTGTTGAAACCCTATCCCCTGTAAATCCCTATCCCCTGTAAATCTATGGATCGTATTCAAGCGCAGTCCTCCAAGCTTTGGGATCTCTTATTTTCTGATGAAACTGCTGCCACCTATCAAAAGTCACTCAATCTGACTGGCACCATTCTCACAGAATCGGCTCAGCTGATTTGGCTGGTGATTTGCTCGGTATTTGTCTTTGGCGCTTGGTTTGGCGATGCTTCGGTGAGGACAGGTCAAGGCATTCGCAGCTGGATAGAGAGGCAGAGTAGCGGTGTGGGCAGTTCTTCAACGGGTGGAAAGCCGGTAGCCGCTGGCAAAAGTTTGCTGGATACAGGGCGCTCGGGCGCAGCTTATTTGCTGGCTCAAGCTCGCCAACAGCT
>JBBSNR010000194.1:0-5982 GCA_038260635.1 Phormidesmidales cyanobacterium | reverse complement strand
TTTCTCAACGACTTTTTGATGGCCGATGCGCTGACGTCTATTGGCACGCTAAAGGCCGCCGTGAGTAAACATGCTACCGAGGTGATGCCAACGGCATTTGCGTCGCTAAAAGTGCCGACTCTGATGGTCTCGGGTGAATATGACAAGATTACACCGGCTAAGCTAGGCCGTGCCGCTGCCGATATAAGCGAGCAGATGCAATACGCCCTGATGCCGGACACCGCGCATTTTCCCATGCTGGAAGATGCAGAAAACTATTTGCAGATTATCCGTTCGTTTCTAGCGGCTGAACCGCCCATCGCCGCCTGATGGATGGAGATTTCAATCGTTTAGCTTTGATTCTCTAGCGGCTTCGGTCTGCGCGGCTCTCTGCGCTCTCAGGCGAGCTGGGGACTGCCGGTAAGCGAGCTGTTGCTGAATGGCGTCTAGCTTGTCTTGGATAGCGCTGATTTCACTGAAGGCGTTTTGTTCGCTGAGCAGGGTCACAATGTATTGATTTAGGCTGACGCCTTCACGTCTGGCGCTATCGGCTAGCCTGCGGTGTAGCGTGGGTGGCATGTTCACCATTGCTTTGCCGCTGTAGGCTGCTTTGGTCGAGGGGAGAGGAATTAAATCGCCGTGTTCGTAGGCGGTTGCAAGCCAGCGATCGCGCGCCGCCTGTAGGCCTTCAATCGCAGCTTCGACTGTTTTACCCTGGCTAACGCAGCCAGGCAAATCCATCACAGCAGCAGTAAACCCACCGCCGTTCTCCGGATAGAGTGTAATTGGATAGTTCAAATTCAGGTAAAAGCTGAGTGGCCTGTGAGCATTCGACGCGCTGTCCATAACCTTCCTCTATGTTGAGGAGTTTTAGATTGAGGAGTTTTAGTAGTTCCGGGCCTTCAGTTTACTTTTAGCCAATTGAAAGGTGGCTGAACGGTTAGCTCTAACCCACTGGCAAAGTCTGGAGTGAGCAGGCGATCGCCCGCCGCCTCTAGAGACAAAGGTAGCTGATTGGGGCGATAGGTCAAGACAATCTGCTCTGCCGTGTCAATCAGCCAACCCAAGCTAGCGCCGTTGCTCAAACAGTGCAAAACGTTACTAGTCACCTGAGTGGGCGCTTGAACCATAGAGACAGTGGAAGCCTTGGCCTAGTCCAGCCCCAACTCGCGCTTGAGCCGTCCGATTGATTTTTCACCGATGTAGTTTTCGCAGCGGATGATTTCGGGGGGACGGATGATGTCGTTGCGGGCGGCAAGCAGGGCTTCTTTGATAGCGGGATAGCTCGCAGTGTCCAGGGCGACGATGGTCTGAGCGCTGCGGACGACGGCGGACAGCTTTTGCGTGTCTTCAGTCTGGGCGGTCATCACCAGGATGTCGTCACCGCGCAGGCTGTAAGAGAGCACTTCGGCAATGCGGATGATGCCGCTGCTGAGACTGACCAGGCCCAGGCAGGTGTCTTTGGGCAGTTCTTTGAGCAGCTCGCGCTCTTTGGCGTAGTCATAGATGTCGATGGGGATGACGCGG
The DNA here is from genome assembly GCA_038260635.1 of Phormidesmidales cyanobacterium. GTDB lineage: Bacteria > Cyanobacteriota > Cyanobacteriia > Phormidesmidales > Phormidesmidaceae > Phormidesmis. The sequence goes on along the minus strand of JBBSNR010000194.1, from coordinate 4,476 downwards.
ACGGATTTGGGGGCGGCGATCGCCTCCGCCTCGTTAATGTAATAGCGACTCGTCACCACCGTCCCTGAGCGCGTCTGAGACAGCACCTGCTCTAGTTCTTCTAAGGGCACTAGCTGCACCGGAATCTGGAGGGCCTGCTCCAGCTCGCGCACCATAAGTTCGCCTGCACCGTCTTCCTTTTTAATGGTGACCAGCACCCGAGCACTACAGCGCAGCCGCCAATCGACTTCAGCCATAAACAGCTCACGCGACTGATGCAGCGAGCAGCCCTGACGCAGCAGCTCATCTAGACTGTTCTCTACCAGCTCTTGCGCTTTAGGAAACTTATCGAGCAGCGGCGAGCCGGGCTTGACAATTTCTGTCGTGCCTTCAGCCCGGACATAAATGCCCGATCCTGGCATGGCTTCGACGACGCCCGCATCCTCTAGCTGGCGGTATACCTTGCTAATGGTGTTGCGGTGCAGTCCGGTTTGCATGGCCAACTGCCGGGTGCTGGGCAGGCGGTAACCGGGTGGATACTGCCGGGAAGCAATCGCAAACCAGATTTGGTCATATAGCTGAGTAGATGCCGGTATTTCGCTGTCGGTCTGAATATGGAACTGAACCACTATAACGCGCCCCCCGTGCGGCAAAAAATAGACTGACCTAACGCTCAGCTCAGTGCGCGGTACGAGCCCAACGGAATTCTAATATATAAGCTGTCTCTACCTAGAGATTAATCGGGATTTAGCCCTTCGTGGGTGCTGATTTTATTTTTTAGCAGTCTACTCAATAATTCTTGATGATATCGGTGAAGTTTGAGCCTGGTTTCTTAAAGATTGGCTCAGCCGGGTTTTGTATGGGTCGGGCGCAAACGGTTTCAGCTGCGGAGGTCAACCCTCGAATGGTCCAAAACCACCAATAGCCCGTATATTTGAAAGGCTACTTATATCCGACTTTGGAGATTTCTCCGTTGACCTTTTCAGCCGAAGATTTTGCAAAAGCTTTAGATCAGCAAAGTTACCAGTTTGAGCGCGGTAGCGTAGTGACAGGTAAAGTTGAAACCCATGATGTGGACGGGGCCTACGTCGATATTGGCGGTAAGTCAGCAGCCTTTTTGCCGCTCAAAGAAGCTTCGCTAGAGTCAGATGCCACGCTAGAAGAAGCTGTGCCCATCGGTACGGAGCGCAAGTTTTTGATTGTGCGTGACCAGGATGCCAATGGCCAAATGGTGATTTCTATTCGCCAGATGGAAATTAAGGCGCTGTGGGAGCGGCTGCAAGAGCGGCAGGAAAATGGCGATGTGATTGAAGTGACTATCTCCGGTAGTAATAAGGGCGGGGTGACTGGCGATGTCAGCGGTCTGCGCGCGTTTATTCCCAGGTCGCACCTGGCTAAGCGGGTAGAAGATCTCGATTCGCTGATGGGCCAAACCCTGAACGTCGCGTTTTTAGAGGTCAACCCGGACGATAACAAGCTGGTGCTCTCTGAGCGAATTGCTGCGCGGGCCTCGGCCATGAGCCACCTGACCAAGGGCGAACTGATTGAAGGCACGATTGCTTCGCTTAAGCCTTTTGGCGCGTTTGTAGATTTTGGTGGGGCCTCGGGGCTGCTGCACATTAAGCAGATTAGCAAAAGCTATGTGTCTTCTTTAGGCGATGTATTTAAGGTAGGCGATTCGATCAAGGCCGTTGTGCTGAATATTGACGACGAGCGAGGCCGGATTGCGCTTTCGACCCAGGTTTTGGAGAAATATCCGGGTGAGATTTTAAAAGAGATGCCGACCATGATGGCTGAGGCGGAGGAGCGGGCTAAAAATGTCGCTCAGGTGCTCTCTGAAGCTGACTCTAACTAAACGTTAGAGCGCCAGCATTTAGAGCATTTGCGGAGAGGGAGCAACACACACCTACAAAAAACTATGGGCACTGTTTGGGAGCTGGATTTTTACTCCAGACCGATATTAGACGAGCGGCAGAAGAAGCGCTGGGAGATTTTGATCTGCGAAGGGTTGCAGTCAGTCGATGACGATCCGGCAGCGCTATTTCGCTATAGCAAATATGTGTCTAATAATCAGGTGAACTCGGAGGAGCTGAAGGCGGCTCTGGAGGAGGCGATCGCTCAATCCGACAGCCCGCCCACGCGCGTTCGCTTTTTTCGCTATCAGATGCAAAATATGATCAAGCGGGCCTGTGAGGAAATTGGGCTGCTCCCCTTTCCTAGCCATCGCACTTTGGCCCTACAGCAATGGCTAGAAGATCGGCAAAAAAATGTCTACCCCACTGAGCCGGGCTATCAGGCAGGGGCTTCCTCCTCAGTGGCCAAACCGCTAGAAGTGGTCAATCCGCTGCCCGATGCGCTGGTCGGTCAAAAGTGGGCGCTGGTTACGCTGCCTGCCAAGGACTTTGCCGATATGGGAGAGTGGGACATTGGCTTTGGCGAGTCGTTTCCGCTGGAGATGACTGGGGTGAGCCCCGAGACGCCCATTCCAGGCTTTATCGTTTACTCTTCTCGGGCGACGGCGCTCGCCGCCTGGATGTCTGGGCTGGAGATGTCTCGTGTTAGGGCCGGGCGCGAGGAGGCGAGTAACTACGTCTCTGGCAACAGTGACGTGGCGCGGCTGCTGTTAGATACGGGTACGAATGAAACCTGGCTGCTGGCGGATCTTGTGGGTGCTGACATTCAGGCTGAAGGCCAGCGGTTCGAGACGGCTAAACAAGCGGCTAATAATGTTCATTTCATTGCGGTGCAAGATAGTCCGGAGGCTGAGGATTTTGCCGGGTTTTGGCTGATGCAAACGCGGGAGTTTGGCTGATGACGGCAGTCAAGCGAGCTAGCAAGCCGGTAGATCGGCAGTGGGTGAAGTCGCTCCTAATGTATGGGCTGTTGGGGGCGATCGCGCTAATTATGCTCCTCCCTCTTCTCTGGCTCGTCAGCACCGCCTTCAAAGGCTCCACCGAAAACCTGTTCCAATTTCCGCCGCAGTTTTTACCCCAATCCCCCACCTTCAGCAACTTCACAAAAGTCTGGCAAACCAACCCCTTTGGCCGCTACTTTTTCAACAGCACCCTGATTGCCGTTATTACCGTCATTCTCAATCTAGTTTTGTGCTCTTTAGCCGCCTATCCCCTAGCTCGACTGAACTTTAAGGGGCGAGAAATCCTGTTTTCACTGATCGTTTCTACGATCTTAATTCCGTTCCAAATCGTGATGATTCCGCTGTACATCCTCACCGTACAGCTCGGGCTCACCAACTCCTACATCGGCGCAATTTTCCCTTCTATCGCATCAGCCTTTGGCATTTTCCTGATGCGCCAGGCGTTTCAAACCGTGCCCAAAGAACTCGAAGAAGCGGCGCGGATGGATGGCTGCACAGAACTCGGCATCTGGTGGCACATCATGATCCCGTCCGTTCGCCCTGCGCTAGTCACCCTCGCCATCTTCGTCTTTATCGGCTCGTGGAGCGACTTCCTCTGGCCGCTGCTAATTTTGGATCGGCCAGAATACTACACGCTACCGCTTGGTGTAGCTCGCTTAGCCGGTAGCTTTTCCTTGGACTGGCGGCTAATTGCGGCAGGCTCGGTCATCTCAATTGTGCCGGTCATTTTATTTTTCGTAGCGGCTCAGCGATACATTGTGCCATCGGAGACGAGCAGCGGCGTGAAAGGCTAGTGTCTGATTGTGTTAGGTTGGCCCTCGTAAATTTCTGAAATACTAAGCTCAAAAACGGGATGGCCTAATCTCGCTTAGCTAAGTGGATTGATTGTGGAAATATCGCACATTTCAAAGTCTTTAGTATTTCGCGTGACGAGTGTGAGTTGATGCTGCTTGGCAGTAGCTGCGATTAGCATATCTGCCTGGCACCTGGTGACGCCCTGTGTGCGGAGTTGCCCCCGTAGCTCGCCGCTCTGTTTAGAAATGTCTGCGCTGACCGGCAAAATAATGCATTGGGTTGCTACAAATGTTTCAAATCTTCTCGATATCCGAGGTTTGGGTTTGGCCGATAGGCCAAAAGTGATTTCTTCCAAGCTGATAGCGCTGATGTAAGTCTGCCTGACTTGCTCGTTGAATGTGATGACATCTGCATTTGGCTGGCGGCGGAATAATTCACTGATGATATTTGTATCAAAAAGAAACATCGTCAGCCATGAATGGATTAGGGCGATCCTTTCTAGGCAGAACTTCTAGCTCGAAGTCTTCTTCAATGCAGATTTTTCTGATTTCATCAAAGGTTTCTGCGATTGTGGGTAGCTGTTCAAGTGCCTGGCGGTTTTTTCTATCTGGCTTCAGGTTGGCTTCGTCGTAATGCACATGAGCGTTTGCTTTCTTGAGGAAAGCTTCTACTTCCCACAAATTAAGATTGAGCATACGACCGACTTCACCGTGGCCAAGGCGTTCGTTACGGTAGCCTTCAATAGCCAGCGCTTCTAAAGCTTGCTGTGATAGATTGTTGACCTGCTGGCTGAGTCGATTAGCAATATCGTCGGGTAGTTCAATGGT
>JBBSNR010000193.1:0-5988 GCA_038260635.1 Phormidesmidales cyanobacterium | reverse complement strand
CAGCTATGCAGCGGCTAAATCCAAGCTTTAGAGTGCATCAGTCGATCATAGCATTTTGACTTCGTACCGCTACTTATCCCACTGTTTTTTGAGGCGTTCGATGCGATCGCGCAAGCTCTCATTCGTCAACCGCGAACTCAGCCGCTCGACTAATAGCGGAAACCCCAGAGGCGAAGGTCGCTTAATCTCCTGCCAGATTAGCTCTAGCGATCTCATTCGCTTCAGCGCCGCTGCCAACCTTGGCGTCTCCATCTGCGAATCGATCACCTCTTGCTCCGCCTGTTTCAACAGCAAATTTTCTGGCTCGTACTTACTAAACACTTCATAAATCAGCGATGAGCTAATCTGCACCTGATTAGCTGTTTTCTTTGAGCCCGGATAGCCCTTAAAAACCAGCCCTGCTACTTGAGCAATCCCTCTAAATCGGCGCTGCGTCAGCTCAGAAATATTTAAACTCTCCTTTATTTCCTCGTACAGATTTCGCGTCGAGAAAAACGACTGATCAAACAGCTTTGCAAACGGATAGTCCTTGGGCGCTAAAATCTCAAATCCATAGTCATTCACCGATACTGTAAAGGTCGCCTTTGCCAGCTGCGAAAACCGATACGCCCAGAGAAAGCCCAGTCCTTCATGCACATTGCGCCCTTCAAACGGATACACATAGAGGTGCTGCCCCTCCCGCGTCTTACAGCACTCGATCAAAAACTGATCGGCCCCTGGCAAATGCGAAATTCGATCCTGCGCTGCCAAAATTGGCATAATGCACTCTACTTCCGCGCTGACATTGCCTGCTTTTGCCTGAGTGATTTCCTCTCGAATATACTGACTCAAACAGTCTGAAATCGCCAAATACCCGCCGCTCCAAACGGGCACTACATTTGACTTTTTCTTCGCATTCTTTACGTACAGCGTCATGTCTTTCATTTGAAAATACTCTAGCTGCCGCCCCGCAAAAAAGAACACATCTCCCTTCTTTAGCCGCGAAACAAAATTCTCTTCTACTGTGCCAATGCGACTGCCCTTGGCATAGGCAATCTTCACTTGCTGGTTGCCCGTAATCGTGCCAATGCTCAGCTTGTGCATCCGAGAAATCTGCGGCGTAGAGATCGTATACAGGCCCTCTTCTAGCACCAGCTTCTGATAGCGCGGATACGCCTTGAGGCATGTGCCGCCGTTTTGCAAAAAGTCTAATATCCAGTCAAATTCTGTTTGCGATAACTCCCGATAGGAGAATGTTTTTCTCACCGCCGAAAAAGTCTCTTGGGCGCTGAATCCGTCGCCGCAGGCCAGCGTCACTAAATGCTGAATCAGCACGTCATAGGGCTTGTCTAGCGGGTGGCGAGACTCGATTTGTCCGGCAGCTAGCCCGCGACGAAAAGCCGATATCTCTAAAAGTTCCAGCGCATTTGTAGGTAAAAAGAATACCTCTGAAGTGCCTCCTGGCAGATGGGCCGAGCGCCCTGCCCGCTGCAAAAGCCGCGCCAGATTTTTAGCGCTGCCAATCTGCACAACGCGCTCTACCGGCTGAAAGTCTACGCCCAAATCTAGCGAAGAGGTACAGACTACCCACTTAATATCTCCAGATTTGAGCCCGGCTTCGATTGCCTGTCGGGTGTCAAAATCAATCGAGCCGTGGTGCAGGGCAATCTGCCGTTCGTGGTCGGGCATGGAAAAGCTGAGGGCTTGAAACCAGCGTTCGGCCTGCGATCGCGTATTCACAAAAATCAGCGTGGACTGCTTGATATCCAGCGCTGCCACCAGCGCTTCAAACATGCGCAGCCCCAGATGCCCTGCCCAGGGAAACGTATCTACAGACTCGGGCAGCACGCTGGTGATCACCGTCTGCCGCTCAATATTTGACTGAATGACTACCGGATTGCTGGCCGTTCCTGTCGCTGCCTCAGCCGCCTCTTGCAGATTTCCCAGCGTCGCCGAAATTGCCCAGGTCTGCACTGCCGGATTGAGCTGCCGCAAACGAGACATGCACAGCTCTGTCTGCGTCCCTCGCTTAGAGGCCATCAGCTCATGCCACTCATCTAAAATTACGCAGCGCAGCGAGCCAAATCGCTTAGCCAAATTTTTGTAAGAGAGCAGCACCGCCAGCGATTCGGGCGTCGTGATCAAAATTTCCGGCATTTTCTTAATCTGCCGACTTTTTACAGAAGACTTCGTGTCTCCGGTGCGCGACTCTACCGTTATCGGCCAGCCCATTTCTTCTATCGGTCGCCGAATGGATGCCTCAATGTCGCGGGAGAGCGATCGCAAAGGCGTAATATACAGCAGCCGCAAACCGCTCAGTGATTTACCCGCCTCTACTTCAGCCAGCATCTGTGACACGGGCCCCATCACCGCCCCGTAAGTCTTCCCCGACCCTGTTGGCACCTGAATAATGCCGCTTTTGCCAGCCAGGTATGCTGCCCAGGTCTCTTTCTGAAAGGCAATTGGCTGCCAGTTTTGCAGGGCAAACCAATCGTAAATGGGGGTGAGCGTAGGCACAGGGTAAGATTAAGTACAGATATGCCCTTAGCCTAGCGAATTATTGAATCCTTCTTAGCGCGATCGCACATCCAGAGTATCGCGCAAACCGTCGCCTACATAGTTAACACTCAGCACCGTTAAAAAGATAGCCAGCCCCGGAAAAATCACCAAATGCGGCGCACTGGCAATATAGTTTTGCCCGTCGAACAGCATTCGTCCCCAGGTGGGCACGTCTGGCGGAAAGCCAATGCCCAAAAAGCTCAGGGTCGATTCGGTGATAATGGCATTGCCCACCCCGAGCGTGGCCGCTACAATCACCGGGCCAATTACGTTGGGTAAAATGTGTCGCCAGACAATGCGCACCGGGTGGGCACCGAGCGATCGCGCTGCCTGAACAAATTCTCTCTCTTTTACTGCCAAAAAGCCCGCCCGCACCAGCCGCGCGGTGGACATCCAGGTCAGCCCGCCAATCACCAAAATAATCAGGATGAAAATGCCCCTTTCTGGCCCAGCGATCGCCCGCACCGAATCGCGAAACAAATAGATGATCAGCAGCAACAGCGGCAGCTGCGGCAGCGACAAAAACAAATCTGTCAGGCGCATCAGGCTATTGTCTATCGCGCCACCGCAAAAACCGGCCAGCGTGCCCACCAGCGTGCCCAGCGAAATCGATACCAGCATCGCCGTAATGCCAACCGCAATGCTCACCCGCCCGCCCCACAGCATTCTCGCCAGCTGATCTTGGCCGAGGTCATTAGTGCCTAGCGGATGCTGCCAGCTCAGCGGCGCAGTAGACTGGGCAAAATCGATGTCGCTATAAGAGAGCGGATATACCAATGGCCCCAGCGCTACACCTATCGTCATCATCAGCAAAATTAAGGCTCCCAGCATCGCCATCCGATCTCGCTGAAACTGCGACCAGGCCCTGCGCTTTGGTTGGGCTGAGAGGCCTTGGTCGGTGGGGGAGTCGCGAGGCATATAGTTACAGATGACGCCAGATAGCTGCGGCGCGTTTGCGGGTGTAGAAAATTAGGCGTAGGAGGAGAGTTTGGGTCAACCCCGCATTTAGACGGCGAGATAGTCTTGCAGAGCTTTGACCGTCAGCTGGTTTTCTCTGAGAGAGCGAATCGCCGACAGCGTGGCACTGGCCCCAGCGATGGTGGTGATCGTGGGAATTTTGTACTCTAGGGCGGTGCGCCGGAGGATGCGGTCATCTTGTTGGGCAGTCTCTCCGACTGGAGAATTGATGATCAGCTGAATGTCCTGATTTTTGAGGGCGTCGCCAATGTGCGGACGGCCTTCGTGAATTTTTAACACCAGCACGACTGCGATGCCTGCCTCGGTGAGCGTTTTGTAAGTGCCGCTGGTGGCGACAATATCAAAGCCCAAATCAACGAAGCCTTTGGCAATCGGAATGACGGCAGTCTTGTCGCGGTCGTTAACGGAGATAAATACTGTGCCTGTAGTAGGCAGAATTTGAGCAGCGGCGAGTTCGGCTTTGGCATAGGCCAGACCAAAGCTGGTATCGATGCCCATGACTTCGCCCGTGGAGCGCATTTCGGGGCCGAGCAGCGTGTCTGTCCCCGGAAATTTGTTGAAAGGGAGAACCGCTTCTTTGACCGCAACGTGGTTAGGTATAATCTCTTCTGTAAACCCGAGCTCTTCGAGCGTTTTGCCAGACATGACGCGCACGGCAATCTGGGCTAAGCGAGCGCCGGTTGTTTTGGAGACAAAAGGCACGGTGCGCGAGGCCCGAGGGTTGGCTTCAATAATGAAAACCTGTTCGCCCTGAATGGCGTACTGAATGTTCATCAGGCCGATCACCTTCAAGCGTTTGGCGAGCTTGAAAGTCCAGTCGCGAATGGTGGCGATCGCCTCTTCTGAAAGATTCACCGTCGGCAAAGAACAGGCCGAGTCACCCGAGTGAATGCCCGCTTGCTCGATATGCTCCATAATGCCGCCAATCACGGTTTTGCCGGTATGGTCACAAATTGCATCCACATCTACTTCAATGGCGTTCTCTAAAAACTTGTCGATCAAAATTGGGTGATCGGGCTCCACCTGCACAGCAGTCGTCATGTAGCGCTCTAAGTCTTTATCGGAGTAGACAATTTCCATCGCCCGACCGCCGAGCACATAGCTAGGCCGCACAACGACCGGATAGCTGATCTTGCGGGCAATTTCTAACGATTCGTTGTAGCTGCGGGCTAACCCATTAGGCGGCTGACGAATCTCTAGCTCACGCAGAATTTGTTCAAAACGCTCTCTGTCTTCGGCGGCATCAATGGCGTCGGGCGAGGTGCCCCAGATCTTAGTTTTGATGGCGCTGCCAGCGGTGTCTTTAGCCGATGACTCCAGATAGGCTTGCAGCGGCACAGCCAGCTTCAGCGGGGTTTGACCGCCAAACTGGATGATCACGCCGTCGGGATTTTCAGCTTCGATAATGTTGAGCACATCTTCTTTGGTAAGCGGCTCAAAGTAGAGGCGATCGCTCGTATCGTAATCAGTCGAAACGGTTTCAGGATTGGAATTAACCATAATGGTTTCATACCCATCAGCCCGGAGCGCAAAAGAGGCGTGGCAGCAGCAGTAGTCAAACTCGATGCCCTGCCCAATCCGGTTAGGACCGCCGCCTAAAATCATCACCTTGCGCCGGTCAGACGGGAGCACTTCACTCTCGGTTTCGTAGGTTGAGTAGTAGTAAGGCGTAAACGACTCAAACTCGGCGGCGCAGGTGTCTACCATTTTGTACACCGGCACCACACCGAGAGATTTGCGGTAGGTACGCACCTCGTCTTCATTGGTTTTGGTGGCGTAGGCAATCTGCTTGTCGCTAAAGCCTTCTTGTTTAATCGCCAGCATCTGAACTTCAGTCAGATCGGCTAGCGGCGTGCGCTTGATAAATTTCTCGACGGTGAGCAGGGTTTTCAGCTTGTCGAGAAACCAAATATCAATGGCTGTGAGTTCATAAATTTCTTCGACGGTGAGGCCAAGCTGCATGGCGTGGCGAATGGCAAAGATGCGCTCCGGATGGGGTCTGCGCAGATTGGAACGCACCTGAGAGAGGGTAGGCAGCTTTTCGGGGCCGTCGCAGCCCCAGCCAGCTCTGCCGATTTCGAGCGATCGCAATGCCTTTTGAAAAGACTCATTAAACGTGCGGCCAATGGCCATCGCTTCGCCCACCGACTTCATTTGCGTGGTCAGCGTAGAAGAGGCTCCCGGAAACTTCTCAAAGGCGAAGCGCGGAATTTTGGTGACCACGTAGTCAATCGTTGGCTCAAAACTGGCTGGCGTTTTTTCGGTAATGTCGTTAGAAATTTCGTTGAGTCGGTAGCCCACCGCAAGCTTGGCCGCAAATTTAGCGATCGGGAAGCCAGTCGCTTTAGAAGCCAGCGCCGAACTGCGGGAGACACGCGGGTTCATCTCAATCACCACGACTTCGCCCGTATCCGGATTCACCGAAAACTGAATGTTCGATCCCCCGGTTTCCACCCCAATTTCGCGAATGAT
>JBBSNR010000192.1:0-5998 GCA_038260635.1 Phormidesmidales cyanobacterium | reverse complement strand
TGGCGATCGCTCTCACAGCCTGTAGCACGTCCCCCGGCGCTCAGCCCCCTGTCGCAACCGCCCCACCCTCCACCGATGCGCCGGTTGCGACGCTGCCGCCAGCGCCTCAGAATACCTCTAGCCCAACTGCTCCATCCGCTGCACCGACCACACCGACCGAAAGCACCGGTAGCGCAGAACTCTCTGAGCAGGCGGCAGTTCAAGTGATTCGTGACTACTACAGGGCGATCGCCCATAAAGACTACCAGCAAGCCTATTCAGAATGGAGCAACGATGGCAGTGCTAGCCAGCAGTCGTTTGAGCAGTTCAAGCAGGGGTTCGCCAATACCGTTTCTACTAGCGTAGAAGTCGGCGAACCCAGCAGCTCAGGTGGCGCGGCAGGCTCGACATACATTGAAATTCCGGTAACGGTAACTGCCAGGACTACCGATGGAACGACACAGCACTTTCAGGGCAGCTACGTGCTCAAGCGTGTCAATAACGTTCCTGGAGCGACGGCAGCGCAGCGCCAATGGCATCTTTACTCAGCCGATCTCACGCCTACCAGTTAGTAGCACAATCCGCAGGTGATTCCTACCTCACCCCATATTTTCTGACTTTGATTCTGGAGAAACACGCTATGAGAGTTCTCATTCGAGCAATCGTTAGCTTCTTTGTATTCATTACCGATGTTGTTTACGGAGATCGTTCCTATGCGCGATTCTATATGCTAGAAACCATTGCCCGTGTCCCCTATTTCTCCTACCTGTCGGTGCTGCATCTTTATGAAACTCTAGGCTTCTGGCGTAGAGCGGACTTGTTAAAAGTTCACTTTGCCGAAACCTGGAATGAACTGCATCATCTGTTGATTATGGAGTCATTGGGAGGAAGCCGCCAATGGTTTGACCGCTTCCTCGCCCAGCACGTTGCAGTGGCTTACTACTGGGTTGTCGTCCTGCTTTATATGCTATCTCCCAGAAGCGCCTACTATCTGATGGAACTAATTGAGGCGCACGCTTATAAAACTTACGACAGCTACGTGCAAACGCATGAAGCTGAGCTGAAAGCAGAACCAGCTCCCCAGGTAGCCATCGACTACTATCGCGGCGGCGATCTCTACATGTTTGAAGAATTTCAAAACGCATCAGAAGGGCGATTTCGCCATCCCCAAATAGACAATCTATACGATGTGTTCATCAATATTCGTGAGGACGAAAGCGAACACGTCAAAACAATGGAAGCGCTTCAAGAGCCAGACGCTCGGCAGAATTTTCGCAGCCCTCATCTGCTCTCTGTTGCCACCAAGGTTCTACCGAGCGAGCAGTCAATTTGACTGTACTCCAGCAGGGAGAAGCTAAAGCTTGTTTAAACGGTACAGACCAGCGCTTTCTGAAAGATAACAGCTGTCCACTATTGCAAACTTGTTTGCCGGAGAAATTTCATGACCCATCGTCATCTCATTCGTCAGCTATCGACCATCGGCTTCTTACTAATCGGGCTGGTTGCCTGCTCTCAGCCCTCTGATACCAGCGATCCCCAGCAGCCTTCTACAGGTGGGGCTTCACCGACTGCCGCACCGACTGCCGCACCGATGGAGACAACCCAGGATGGAGATTTGACCGCTTTGTTTAGTCACATCTGGCTTGTTTCTGATGATTCTCCTGAGCCCCCGCTCAACAGTATTTATATCTTCTTGTCAAACGGTACATTGCTCGAAACTTCCTGCACCGAAACCTATCGGATTGACGCTTGGACAGTGGATAAGGAAGCTCCTGATGTGTTGAAGGTTATGGAGGATGGAGAATTAGCATATACAGCTACAATCACCGAGCTGAGCAATACGACATTGCAGCTAAAAGAAAATCTGGTGAGAAGCAATGAAACCAAGGACGTAAGGCTGTCAGCGGTTGAGCAAGCGTTTGTGTGTCCTGATTTACCTCGATAGTTGCAAAGCCAGACCTCTAGGCTTGAGCTGGCTCATAGCGGTCATCAAAAAATGCTTAGCTCACCCTAGTGAACGCTCTCGGCCCTACCGGCATCTAGAATCTGCTCAACCACCGGCTGCTCGGCGCAGCGATCGCACTTGAAGGCTTGCGCTGCTTTTGCCTTTGAAAGCATTTATTCTGCCAAGGAAAATATTTATACTGCTAGAGATATGGTGAGGCGATCGCCTAAGCCCTAACTTACGAACAGCCCCGTTTCCCAAGACCGCACCTGCCTAAAGGAATTCTATGGTTACCCTGCCGGGTATTATCATCCAGGACCAAATCTACGAAAGCGCTAATTCTCTGGTCTATCGGGGTGTCAGAGCGGATGGGTTGGCGGTCGTCGTCAGGCTGCTCAAGCAGGATTATCCTTCCCCCCCAGAAAATTATCCGCATCCCCAGTTTTCCCCTCAGTCTGCGGGCATCTCCACGACTGCCGAAACTCTCTGTAGTCGCTCTAACATCGCTTTCGAGTTGGTGGCGGTGATGAAAGCATCGCAGGCCATTTCGAGTGAAATTGAGCTAGAGCAGTTGCTCAAGTCCTTAATGCAGCTCTTGATTGAGAACGCGGGCGCACAGGCTGGCTGCTTAATTCTAGAAAATTCAGGCGTATGGGCCATCGAAGCGGCCTGTGAACTCAATGAGGGTGAACAGGTTTGTATGACACAAGTGCTGCAATCGATTCCGAGAGTAAATTGCTTACCCGAATCTATGATTCAGTACGCGATCCGAACACATGAGTCTGTGATCTTAAATGATGCAACTCGTGAAGGAAATTTCACTCATGATCCCTATATTCAACACAATCAAACTCAATCCATCTTCTGTTTGCTACTGCTGAATCAAAGTCAATTAGTGGGCGTGCTGTATCTGAGGATACTATGGTCTGATTACGGACATCAGCGACCGCAAGCGGGCCGAAGCCGCTTTAATTTTGGAAGAACGCAACCGAATGGCCAGGGAAATTCACGACACGCTCGCTCAAGCCTTTGCCGGAATTCTCGTCCAGGTAGGCGCTGCGACCCAGGTGATCACAGATGGCCCGGAGGCAACCGAGGCACATTTGGAACTCATTGACGAACTGGCCCGGACAGGGCTGGCTGAGGCGCGTCGTTCAGTCACCGCGCTCCGTCCCCAGCTGTTGGAAGAGGGCAATTTACCCAGTGCTTTGCATCGTCTAATCACTCAAATGAGAGCCGCTGACGATACAGCGTTGGTCTACGACGTTAAGGGCACCGCTTATCCGTTGTCAGCCGATGTTGAAAACAACCTGCTGCGGATTGGGCCAGAAGCCTTAACCAATGCCATCAGATATGCCGGTGCTGACAAAATTTTAGTTGAGCTGTTGTATGAAGCGACACACTGTAGCCTGCGCGTTAAAGACGATGGACGAGGCTTTGGCGTGGGCAACATCCCAGCCGTTAGCGGCTTTGGATTACTGGGAATGAGCGAGCGGGCAGAGAGTATTGGAGCCCATCTGACGATTCAGAGCCAGCCGGGGCAAGGTACCGAAATTGTTTTGGTGATCAATCCAGGGCAAGTATCATGACGAGCGATTTTGTGCAGCTTTATTGGCTAGTGATGAGAGCGGAGATGACGAGATGAATCTATCGGCCTGGCAAATCGGACTGTTATTGGGTAGTAGTGCCTTGGGGATAATTGGATATGCTCAGCCGATTGGGGCGCAGGTGATTCCTGATAATACGCTGTCGGTGGGAGAGCGATCGCAAGTTTCAGGCAGTCCCAATTTTCAAATTGACGGGGGTGCAAAGCGAGAGAGCAATCTGTTTCACAGCTTTGATCAGCTTTCCGTCCCAACTGGCGGGTCTATTTACTTTAACAACGCGGCTGATGTGCAGAACATTTTTAGCCGGGTTACAGGTGGATCCGCCTCTAATATTGACGGATTAATTCGAGCAAACGGCACCGCCAACTTGTTCTTACTCAACCCCAACGGTATTTTATTTGGCCCCAACGGGTCGCTGAATATTGGCGGTTCTTTTGTGGCCACAACGGCTAACAACATTAATTTTGCTGATGGATTTCAGTACAGCGCCATCAATCCTCAAACGACGCCGATCTTAACCATGAGCGCTCCAGTTGGACTACAGATGGGAGCCAATTCGGGGCCAATTGAAAAGCAGGGAAACGGATATGATTTATCCGTTATCTTCCCTATCTTTACCCCGTTGATTAGAGGGAGTGGCGCAGCAGGGTTGCAGGTGCCAGCAGGTCAGACTCTTGCTTTGATTGGAGGAGATATAGATGTTGATGGAGCAACGCTGAGGGCAGAGCAAGGCCAGATTGAGTTAGGCAGTGTGCGCGATGGGTTAGTAACCGTTAGTGCTACTTCTGCTGGCTTTACTTTTGATTATCCAGGCAGCCAACGCTTTGGGGATATTCGCCTCTCGCAACAGGCATTAGCGGATGCGAGTGGCGGCGGTTTAATTCAGGTGCAGGGAAATAATGTATCGCTCACCGATGGATCACTGCTGCTGATTCAAAACCAGGAAAATCAGGGAGGAGGAAGCATCAGAGTAAATGCTGCTCAGTCTCTAGAAGTAAATGGGAGCAGCCCAGATGGCAGCTTTGCTGGTGGCTTGGAGAGTGAAACTGTGGGAGTTGGACAAGGGGCAGAGATTTTAGTTTCAGCTCGACAGTTACTTATTCAGGATGGGGCAGAAATACAGACCATATCCTATAGCCTTGCCAGATCGGGTAATGTAACGATGCGAATCTCTGATTCAGTGCAAATCACAGGATTCTCATTCGCTAATCCTAGCTTGGGCAGCGCCATCGGTACAACAACCTACGATGCCGGAGATGCCGGAGATATCTTTGTATCAGCACAGGCATTAGCTCTTCTTGATGGAGGAAACATAACATCGGCAACTTTTGGCATCGGTCACAGTGGCGACGTTACAGTAAATGTCTTTGACTCGATAAAGCTGATGGGACAGAGCAGTGTTTTCAATTCAAGTGTTATAGGTGCTATCAGCATAGGGACTGGAGATGCTGGTCAGCTCACGGTCAACACTTCGAGGTTAATGATTCAGGATGGAGGAGCAGTTTCAACTTCTACAGTAGGAAGTGGTAGTGCAGGCAGCGTCACCATCAATGCCCAAGAGTCTGTAGAGGTTAGTGGTAGCCCCCCAGTGCCTTCCCCTCCCAGCCGCGTTGGTTCGTCTGCCCCGATTGTAAGTGATGTTTTAAGACAAGCTTATCAACTACCTCTAGCGCCGAGTGGAGCCTCTGGAAACGTCACTATCAACACTGAGAGGTTAAGTATCACAAATGGTGCAACAGTCGATGTGAGTAACGATGGGGTAGGCAACGCTGGAACATTGGAGGTGAATGCCAACTCGATTGCTATAGACCGTAGCGGTTTAATTACTGCCGCCACTGCCTCTGGGGAAGGAGGTAACATCGACTTCAACGTGCGCGATTTTCTACTGCTGCGAAATAACAGTCAAGTCACTGCCTCTGCGAGTGGCAATGGCAATGGCGGCAATATTCAGATTAGTGCAGGCTCAATCGTCGCTGTACCTGCTGAAAATAGCGATATTCGTGCTAACTCTGTCAACGCTCGGGGGGGTAACGTGACAATTAATACCGCTGGCATTTTTGGCATCCAGGCCCGCCCGCAGGAAACGCCTTTGAGCGATATTACCGCGACTGGAGCCAATTCAGCATCAGGTGGTATAGTCCAGATCAACATCGATCAGCTTAATTCAACCTTTGGATTGGTTGAACTACCTACTAGTTTGACAGAATCATCCCAGCTAATTGCCCAAGGCTGTCTAGCCAGTCAGGGCAATTCTTTCATTGTCAGCGGTCGAGGTGGCCTGCCGCCTACACCCCAACAACAGCTAGACGATGATGCCAACTGGCAGGATCGCCGCCGCCTAACAGTCGAGCAACCGCCAACCGCCAGTGCGATCGCTCCTCACACACAACGCCCCGAACCGGGCGCTTCGCCCACTGAAGCAATCGGATGGCAGACCGATTCGAGTGGCGACATTCAGCTAGTGGCT
>JBBSNR010000191.1:0-6025 GCA_038260635.1 Phormidesmidales cyanobacterium | reverse complement strand
TGGCCGATTAGACCTGACTCAGGCTGAAGGCGTCGCCGATTTGGTCGGTGCCCAGTCGCCCCAAGCGGCCCAAACCGCCCTGATGGGCATTCGCGGTAAGCTGGCAAACGCCATTCGTCAGCTGCGCAGCCAGTGTTTAGACGTGCTGGCCGAAGTAGAGGCGCGGGTGGATTTTGCCGACGATTTGCCGCCTTTAGATGAGGGGGAGGTGCGATCGCAATTGCACTCTATTCACGATGAAATCGCCCATATGCTGGCCACGGCCCATCAGGGTGAGCTGCTGCGGACAGGGATAAAAGTAGCGATTATCGGTCAGCCCAACGTGGGTAAATCTAGCCTGCTGAATGCCTGGAGTAAGAGCGATCGCGCCATTGTCACCCATCTGCCAGGAACCACCCGCGACGTGGTTGAGTCTCAGCTCACTGTAGGCGGCATTCCGGTACAGGTACTCGACACCGCTGGCATTCGCGAATCGGTAGACGAAGTAGAGAAAATTGGCATTGCCAGATCGCAATTTGCCGCGCAGTCTGCTGACCTGGTGCTGCTGACACTTGACGCTACCCTGGGCTGGGGTGCAGCTGAACAAGCGCTCTATGAACAAATTAAGAACAAGTCTTGCATCCTAGTTGTTAACAAGATAGATTTAATAGACAAAAGAGAGAACGTAAGCCGCTTGCCAAAGTCTCCAACAGTCTATACGGCTGCCGCCAAAGGCCAGGGTATTGAAGACTTGGAGAAAGCAATTTTAAACGCAGTTCACAGCGGCAGCTTAGTCGCTGCCGATACTGACATTGCCATCAACCAGCGCCAGGCGGCTGCCCTGCTGCGAGCCGAGAGGGCAATTGTTCAAGTCCAATCCACCATCCAAGCCGAGCTGCCCCTAGACTTTTGGACCATTGACCTGCGAACGGCCATTCATGCGCTCGGCGAAGTCACTGGCGACGAAATAACAGAATCGATGCTCGACGAAATCTTCAGTCGCTTTTGCATTGGCAAATAAGCTTGGCTCTGCTGGATCTGCTAAGATTTTCCCGCGCTGAGGATGGTGTTTGCGGCGATCGCTAATTCTGGAAAGGTCGGGCTCTTGAGGATTTGGCGATCGCGAAAAACGCCCACTTCCACATAGCTGCCATCTTGCATTCCAAGCACAGTCACCTGTCCGAGAGCTGGGTCGGCGATCCAGTATTCACCGATGCCGATATCTTCGTACTGTCTGCGTTTGGCCACGTAGTCGCGGTCGTGCTGTAGGTTTCCAGGACTCACCACCTCAACAACAAGTAAGGGCGGCGGCATCATCAGGCGAATAGTATTGCGTTGCTTCAGAAGCGCGACATGCTCCTCACGAATGATCGTTAAGTCTGGGTAGCGATTCTTAGGCTCTCCTCGGACTTCCACTTCTAAGCCGTGGCCTCTAACGCGTGATCGCCCCACAAGTGCGACAAAATCAATCAGCAAAGAGGTCGCAATCTCAACGTCGTCTCCTGACTCAGGGGGCACTTCGACTAGCTCCCCATTGAACAACTCATAGAGATTGTCAGTGCCATCATCGTAGCCCAAGTACTCTTCATAGCTCAAAAACCGCAGCTTTGTTTCGATCATGGCCTAAAAGCTCCCTCGCTTGCTTCCAGAATAACGCACGGATCGCTGCTCTTATCGCTACTCCTTGGGGGGCTCGCCAGTTACCGCAGATTCTACATACTTAGTAGCCGGTGGTACGTAGCTGCCGTCTATCTTCACGCGAAAGTCGTAGTGAGCGCCGGTGCCAAGACCGCTGTTGCCTGAGTAGGCGATCGCCTCACCCGCCTTTGCCTCCCCTTCACGGCAGCCATTCTCAGACATATGCAAAGACTGAAAGGTATAGCCCGGATAAGAGTCCGCTGTCTGATCAACCACCCAGCCGCCGCCGTCTACATCCCACCAGCATTCGACAGTGACCGCATCGCCCGCTTTGCCCACAGCGTAAATGGGTGTGCCAATCGGAGTTGCCAGATCTACCCCGTTGTGAGGCGCGTTCGGTTCACCAGTTACCGGATGAAAGGGGCGAATACCATATTCATCAGTCACTTCATAGCCTGCTACAACATCGCCAGTAACAGGCGTGACAATTTCCTCTATACTCTCTGGATCGAGTAGAGTACGAGTCGTCAGGGAGACCAGGCGGTCGGCAATGTAGAGCAGAGAACCGAGGATTACAGCGGCGCAGAGCCCGGTGATAATCAGTTTAGGGAGAGACCCGCCGATCGGCAGCTCGCTATCAGTGGCGGGTTCAGCGGTGGCGGCAGTCGCTGTATGCAGGTAAATGTGCTGAGGCTGGGCGATCGCTGGCTGCTGTAAAGTGGGCTGCTGTAAAGCAGGGGCAGTACCGGTTGCTGAGCGAAAGGGCCTGTCGGCAGCTCTGATCGGGTCCAGCTGAATGTCATCGCTCGCAATAATAGACAGCTCACCGCGTCCGAGCTTTTCGAGCAGATCAGAAACGCTCGTGCAGCCAGCTGCGATCGCCGCCGCCCGTGCCCCATGCCACGCGGGCGCAGTTACCGTCACCCGGCAGGGTCGCTTGGGGTCGCCACTGCGGGCAGCAACATGGTTAGGAGAGCCTGGAGAAGATTGAGAAGTCACTTACAGCATGTTTACCAAGAGACCGCCTGAGCAGCATACCGCTAGCATCTGACTGACAGGGGTTGCCATTAGCCGTCAAAGACGAAAGTATGATAGCTCAAACCAGCGAAATATTGTCGGCGGGCAGACCTTTCTGCCTGTAAATATAGCCAGCGTCGGATGCATATTCATAGAAAAGGCTATGCCTACGCCCGCTGGCGTGCCGCGCTGGCGTGCCGCGTTGCCCTCGGAGTAAAAGGATTGTAGCAGTTGCTTGTGTAGTGGGTAACGTAGCCGAGACTATAGTTCCAGACTATTTCCGTACCGATGCAGTCTATGCGAGAGCGTGATGAAAAGAGTAAAACCCGAAGATTGGAATCAGGCCCTTGCCCCCGCTGATGACGAAGACGATGAGCGCCGCCACTGGGACTATCACTACGATGAAATCGGCATGGCCCCCGGCACCCTGGTCATTGACGAGGACGCTTCACCCACTGAGCTAACGTTGATTGACTACAACGAGACCTCAGCGATTCGAAGGCGGTTGCGATCGCCCGAAGAAGCCGCTCAACACCTCGATACCCATTCCATCTCGTGGATAGATTTGCAGGGGCTCGGCAATGAAGATGTACTCAACCGCTTGGGCAGAGTATTCCATCTGCATCCCCTAGTATTAGAAGATGTGGTGAACGTGCCCCAACGGCCCAAAGTAGAGTATTACGACGACCAGGTGCTGATTATCACCCGCATGGTGATGATGGTGCCGGGGTCCAGCAATGACGACCCGCACTTTACCAGCGAACAGCTCAGCTTTGTGCTGGGGAAAAACTACCTGCTCACCGTTCAAGAAGAGCTTAACCAGGACTGCCTTGATCCGGTGCGCAACCGGATTCGCCAAGACGTAGGTCGCATTCGCAGCGAGGGCGCTGACTATCTGACCTATGCCCTTTTAGACGCCGTGATTGATGCCTACTTTCCAGTGCTAGAGGAATATGGCGAGTATATCGAATCGCTAGAGGACGAGGTGATCTTTAACCCCACGCGAGAAACCGTCCAAAAAATCTACCGGGTGCGCCGGGAGCTAATGTCGCTGCGACGCTCTATCTGGCCCCAGCGCAGCGCGCTCAATCAGCTAATCCGCGATGTCAGCAGCAACAGCCAGTTGATTAGCTCCGAATCGAGAGTGTATTTGCAAGACTGCTACGACCACGTCGTGCAGGTACTAGATATCGTCGAGACCTACCGGGAGCTAACGGCGAACCTGATGGATGTGTACCTTTCCTCAGTGAGCAACCGCATGAATGAGGTGATGAAAACCCTGACGGTAATTTCGTCAATCTTCATTCCGCTCACCTTCATCGTGGGCGTATACGGCATGAATTTCAACACGCAGGTGTCTCCCTGGAATATGCCAGAGCTAGACGCTTACTGGGGCTATCCACTTTGCTGGGCAGGGATGATCGCCATTGCCCTGGCGCTGTCTTATTACTTCTGGCGTAAAGGCTGGTTTGATGATTCGGCCACCAAGGTCCCGAAGGTGTAGATCGATCAAGCGATCTACAAGTCTATGACAGGCGCACCGCCCTGCTAAGATACCCGTGATAGAGTGCTTAGACGCTTTTAATGCCAGTCAGTCAATAGAGTTAGTCAATAGAGTGCAGGTATGCTCCGCTATGGATCTCAAAGCCCTGATTAAGGACATCCCGGACTTTCCGCAGCCCGGTATTGTCTATCGAGATATCACCACGCTGCTGCAAGATCCAGAAGGCTTGCAGTATACGGTGGCTCAGCTGAGCGAACAGGGTGCCAAGCTAGAGCCAGATTACATCGTTGGCATTGAGTCGCGCGGATTTATCTTCGGGATGCCGGTAGCGCAGCAGCTCAGACGCGGATTTGTGCCGGTTCGTAAGCGCGGTAAGCTGCCCCGCGCCGTCTATGGGGTCGATTACGACCTAGAATACGGTCAAGACCGGCTAGAGGTGCATCAAGATGCTTTTGCGGCGGGCAGTAAGGTGCTGATTGTCGATGATTTGCTGGCGACTGGCGGCACAGCGGCAGCGGCAGCACAGCTGATCGAAAAGGCTGGGGCAACTGTAGTCGGTTTTAGCTTTGTCATTGAGCTAGAAGGGTTGGCTGGTCGCGATCGCCTGCCGACAGAATCCCCCGTTATCAGTCTGATCCAGTACTAGCCGCGCCCCGACTCTCAGGGGTTCTATGCTTTTCCTCAACCGCTTTTCTTTAGACCTGTAGCGCTATGTCGTCACCCACCCGGCAGCTTTCTCCCTTGACTCGCGGCACACTAGCGCTCCGAGACTTAATCACCAGCGAGACGACTCGCTACATTGTTAAGCGGCTAATCCAGGCGTTGATTACGCTGCTGCTGGCGACAGCCTTCAGCTTCTTGGTGGTGCAGCTAGCGCCAGGTGATTTTCTCACGCCCTACCGACAAAATCCCGACGTTTCTCCGGAGACGCTGGCAGCTTTGGAGCAGCAGTACCGCCTGGATCGGCCCGTGTGGGATCAGTATTTGGCCTGGCTACAGCAGGTGGTGACCAAGTTCAATTTTGGCATGAGCTTTGCCTACCAGCGGCCCGCACTAGAGATTTTGTGGGAACGAGTGCCGAATACGATTTTGCTGTCGGCGGCTTCTATTTTTGTGACCTGGGCGATCGCCATTCCCCTCGGCATTATCAGCGCCGTCAACCAAAACCGCTGGCCCGATCGCCTCTTGCGGGTGCTCAGCTACATCGGCCAAGGCTTTCCGACGATTATTACCGGCCTGCTGCTGCTGTTTTTTGCGCAGCTCACCGCGCCCCTATTCCCAGTCGGCGGACGCACCAGCCTTTACCACGAAGACCTCAACTTCATTGGCAAAATCCTCGATGTCGGCTGGCACCTGATCTTGCCAACCCTGGCGCTGAGCATCACCAGCTTTGCCGGGTTACAGCGGCTGATGCGCGGTCAGCTGCTGGACGTGCTGCGACAGGACTACATTCAGACGGCGCGGGCCAAAGGTCTACCCGAAAACAAAGTCATCTATGTTCATGCGCTGCGCAATGCGATTAATCCGCTGATTACGATTTTGGGGTTTGAATTTTCTGCCCTGCTAAGCGGCTCATTTATTGTCGAAAACTACTTCAGCTGGCCGGGCCTTGGCAAGCTCACTCTGGAGGCAGTACAGGTGCAAGATCTGTATTTGATCATGGCGAGCTTGGTACTGGGCGCAGTGATGCTGATTGTGGGCAATTTGCTAGCAGATTTAGCGCTCTCATTTGTCGATCCAAGGATCAAGCTTTCCCGGCTAAATTAGGTCAGGCTGTAAAGCGGTATGGGGCTCTATGAATCAAGCGCGTTCTTTTGCTAGCCTGCTGATTGGCTTTATCGTCTTTGGCGTGGTGCTGTGGATTGCGCGCACGGTCCACCAAGAGCT
>JBBSNR010000190.1:0-6039 GCA_038260635.1 Phormidesmidales cyanobacterium | reverse complement strand
GTCACCAGCACCGTACTGGCAACGCTAATGACCTTAGCCATCTTCGCAGTCGGCCATGAGACTCGCCACATTTTAGAGCTAGATAAAATCGCTGAGAGCGAGAGCTTTCGCCGGGTTGCCGAAGGGCTGTTTCTCGTCCTCCCCGACCTGGAGCGGCTAAACCTTAAAAACGAAATTGCTAACGGCTTTATCGCCCCGCCCAGCGGCGGCAGCCTGCTAGAAAACGCGGCTTACGGACTTATCTATACAGCGCTGCTGCTAACAGTCACCGTAGCCATATTCGAGCGGCGACAGTTCTAGGCACTTCGATTCCAGGCACTTCGATACAATGTGAGCGATACCCCAGCAAACACAATCGTCTGTTTGGTCATGATGCTGACGAGCTAAGTGTGCCAGATTTTGCTAATTCGCTGAGCCTGACGCTGGGTAGGTTTTTTGGCTGGCTAAAGTTCTAGCAGCAGCCCTCAAAATCTCGGCGTTACATTTGGCTTATAAACGCCGTCAACGCCGCCTTGAGGAGGATAGCGGGTTTCAATGTCTAGCGTTTCGGTTGGGGGGCGGTCGGCGGCGCGCACGTCTACTTTGCCGATGTGGGTGACGGCTGTGAACCCTGGGATGGGGGCCTGATCCGGGTCGCAAACAATATGGCTAACGTAACGAACCCAATCGGTAGGCTCGATGCCTGCTAAATGGTCAGGAAAGTAAATCGGCACGTCTCGGTGCAGATAGTAGTAGCCGCCCGTGGTGTACCAGGGGGCGGAGAGATTGAGCACCGATACCAATTCTGGCTGATCGTTAAGATACATATAGGCCCGCAGCTGGCTGGCTTTTGGATCGAGGAAGAAAGAAGTCACTAGCAGCACGGTGACACTGTAAAACACGGCCAGGCGAACAATCACCTTTCCCCAATTGCGGCTACCAGAGCGCCGTTGCCACAGATCGTCAATTGCCTGGGCCGTGAGCATCAGGCCAAAAGGAGCGGCTGCAAAGATAAACCGATATTCTTTATGGGCAACTAAGCTGTGAGGTAATATGACGGCGGCTAAGAGCGCCAGGAGCAGCCAGGGTTTTGACTTACGCCATAGACTGTTGGCGATCGCCACCCAAAACAATCCGCCCGAATAAAGCCCCAAGTAAGCCAGATACATCCAAACCGGCTGCTCGCCCCAAAAGCTGCTCACCCCATACACTTTGTTGTAGAGATAGTTGTTGGTGTAAGACACAAAGTAGCTGCCCCACGTGTAGTAATCCAGCCAGCCTACAAAGGCTGTGACCGCCAGGAAGCCAGTGGCGGCGATCGCCAGCTGTCCTACCGACCATCGTTTTTGCCAGGTGTACACCAAGGCAACCGCCCCCATCACTACCGTCACCGGCGCATATTGCAGTCTCAGGGCAGCCGCCCCCGCTGCGCACAGCCCTGACAGCAGAGCGGTTTTGCGACTGGGCTTGACCACCAGGCAGGCAGCGGCCCCCATCAGCAGATAAGCGCCAAAGATTTCTGGAGTCACTGACGACGCTCTAATCACCAGCTCGTACCACCCTGCCATCAGCAGACTGGCAATTCGCCCCACTGATTCAGAGCACACGGTGTGCCCGATTTGATAGGCGCAGTAAATCACCGATAGCGAACAGAGGCAGGCCAAAATTCGGACGGCTGGAATATAGAAATCGGGATCGGTGAGCCCAAGCCACCGATAGGCTGAGAGCACCAGCGAAAGGGCTCCGGGCAGCAGCCAATTGCGAATGCCATGAACATACTCCCAGGGAACGTAACCATAGCCATAGGTCAGCCGGTGAGCCTGCTCTACATATTGGAAAATCTCATCGGAGTGGAGCGATCGCGCCGTCAGCATCACCACCAGCAGCCGCAGCACAAATCCACCGCCTATCACCCACGGCAAGCCTGGCCAGGAGACGCGACGAGCCAGAGAATGGGGGGTAGTCATCTTAGAAGTTTGAGGGAAGTTTGAGGGTTCAAGCTAGAATCGTAGAGTCAAGCTTGAAGTACTGTACCGCTTTTCTGCTTTTTCCCATTTCCTATGACCCGCAACGCATCTGACAAATTAGCTCAGCTTCAGGCTATCTTCCGCGATATGGATCAGGCGCTGGTGGCCTACTCCGGCGGCATTGACAGTACGCTAGTGGCGAAGGTCGCTCACGACGTGCTCGGATCAAGCGCCCTGGCAGTTACGGCCAATTCCCCTTCGCTCATGCCGGAGGACTTTATCGATGCAAAGTCTCAAGCGGCGGCAATGGGCATCGCCCACAAGGTCGTAGAAACCCATGAAATGGAGAACGAGCAATATACGTCCAATCCGGTTAACCGCTGCTACTTTTGCAAGAGTGAGCTGCACGATACGCTGAAGCCGCTGGCCGATCAGCTGGGCTACCCGTATGTGGTGGATGGGCTGAATGCAGACGATCTGCAAGACTACCGGCCAGGCATTGCCGCCGCTAAAGAAAGAGGTGTGCGATCGCCCCTTGCAGAAGTCGGCATCACCAAGCTAGAAGTGCGGGAACTCTCCCGACAGCTCGGCCTGCCCTGGTGGGATAAGCCCTCTCAACCCTGCTTAAGTTCGCGCTTTCCGTATGGCGAGCTGATTACGACCGAAAAGCTGCACCGGGTGGGGCGAGCCGAGCGCTACATGCGAGATTTGGGATACCGCAACTTGCGGGTACGCTCAGATGGAGAAACTGCGCGCATTGAGTTGATGCCCGAAGCGATCCAAGGATTTGTCGTCAAGGTAGATTTACCCGCTTTAGTGGAAGCCTTTCAAGGCTTCGGGTTCACCTACGTCACGCTAGATCTAGAAGGCTACAGCAGCGGCAAGCTCAACCGGGTGCTGAGTGAAGCAGCCTCATGACGAGCGGTGAGCAGCTCAATGTGGTTGACTTTGGCCGCGCTGTTTGCAGCGATTTGCCCCAGGCAGAGCAGCGCGAATGGCTAGTTACTAACGGCATTGGCGGCTATGGCTGTGGCACCCTCGCAGGCACGCTCACCCGCTGCTATCACGGCCTGTTAGTCGCCGCCCTCAAACCACCGCTGGGCCGCACTCTTCTGCTCACTAAGCTAGACGAAACTGCTAACTATCAGCGCACTGTCTATCCGCTGAGCTGCGATCGCTGGGCAGGCGGCACCCTCACTGGCTACGGCTATCTGCAGCTAGAGCGCTTTCATCTAGAGGGCACTACACCGGTTTGGAGCTATGCGATCGCCGACGCCCTCCTAGAAAAAAGAATCTGGATGCAGCCCGGTGAAAACACCACTTACATTCAGTACCAGCTGCGCCGAGCCAGCAGCCCGCTTACCCTGTCTATAAAAGCGCTGATCAACTACCGCGATCACCACAGCGTCACTCAGCGCAACGCTTGGAATAAGCAGCCCATCCAAACAAAACCTCATCCCAAAGGTTTACAAGTCCAAGCTTCTGAGCAAGCCACCCCTTTCTATCTGCTCAGCGACAAAGGCCAGCTCCTACCCGCCAGTAAGTGGTATCAACACTACCTGCTCACCCTGGAACAGTATCGCGGCCTACCTCACCTGGATGACAACTTTCACGCCGCCACCCTCCGCACCACCCTCCGCCCCGGTGAAACGCTTACCCTGGTCGCCAGTACCAGCCCCGAGCCTTCGCTAGACGGCCAGGCCGCCCTCACCAGCAGACAACAATACGAGCAAACCCTCCTTACCCAGGCCCAGCCTGCTTCCCTTCCCCCGTGGATTCAGCAGCTTACCCTCGCCGCCGATCAGTTCATCGTTGACCGCTCCATACCATCTGAAAGCAGCATCGGTAAAACCGTCATTGCTGGCTACCCCTGGTTTGGCGACTGGGGCCGAGACACCATGATTGCGCTGCCCGGCCTCACCCTGGCCACTCACCGCCCCGAAATCGCCCGTCCCATTTTGCGCACCTTCGCCCGCTACCTCAGCCAGGGGATGTTGCCCAATGCCTTTCCAGAAGCCAACGACACACCGGGCTACAACACCGTTGACGCGATTCTCTGGTACTTTGAAGCGATCCGCGCCTACATCGCTGCTACTGATGACGACGATCTTTTACAAGAACTCTTCCCGGCGCTGGCTGAAGTGATTGACTGGCACGTTCGCGGTACTCGCTATCAGATTCATCTAGACAGCGACGGCCTGATCTATGCGGGTGAGCCGGGCGTTCAGCTTACCTGGATGGATGCCAAAGCAGATGACTGGGTCGTGACGCCGCGCATTGGGAAACCAGTGGAAATCAACGCCCTCTGGCACAACGCGCTGATGGTAATGGCGCAGTTTTGTCATCGGCTAAACAAGCCCGATGGCGAATATGTTGCTTTAGCTCAGCGAGCGGCGGCTGGCTTTGAGAAATTTTGGCAGGCCGACGCTGACTACTGCTACGACGTGATTGATGGCCCGGAGGGTAATGACGATGCCCTCAGACCCAATCAGATTTTTGCTGTTTCACTGGCGCTAGCACCGCCTCTGAGCGCTCAGCAGCAAAAAGCCATTGTGAATACTTCTGCTCAGCAGCTGCTCACGTCTCACGGGATGCGATCGCTCAGCCCCACCCATCCCGATTACATCGGTCTCTATAAGGGCGATCGCTACAAACGCGACGGCGCATATCATCAGGGCACCGTCTGGGGCTGGCTGATTGGCCCCTTTGTGCAAGCTCACCTCAAGGTCTATCAAGATCCTGCCGCTGCCCGCGCCCTGCTCACTCCCCTAGCCCATCACCTGCGCTCAGGCTGCGTCGGTACCCTCAGCGAAATCTTTGATGGCGACCCGCCTTACACGCCCCGAGGAGCCTATGCCCAAGCCTGGTCTGTCGCCGAAGTCCTTCGCCTGTGGCAGCTCATTGATCAGTGGCCTGCCCAGCGCTAGCGGCTGCACTAGCCATACCGCTGAACGTAATGCTGCCAGTGAGCTTCGACTTTTGACCGGGTTTCGGCGTCAAGGGAGTACTGGTTTTGGCGGTAGTCCTTCAGGCCAGCCAGATAGCTTTCAAACTGAGGGCGATCGCGCTCAAAACCCGGTAGCCCTAGCTGCTCAAATAGGGCTTCGAGTTCTCTGAGAGGATGGGTCTGCAAATCTTCAAAGCTCAGCTCAGCAAACTGATGGGCTGGGAGATCGGCGGTGTCGGCTTCGAGCGATCGCATCAAAAAAGGATAGCTCTCTAAAATCAGCGGCTCAATCGGCAAATCGCCATAGGATTGCAGGGCTAGCTCGGGCAGCAAGCGATTGAAGTAGTGCCGCGCCGACACAAATACTCGATAGGGATCGCGATAGATATGGATAAACTTTGCCCCCGGCCAAATCTCCCGTAAATGGCGAATGTAGCCGGTATAAACCGGGTTTTTAATGAGCAGGGTTCGGTGCCCCTGATGGACAGAAACTTTCTTGAGCAGATGACAGTGCAGGTGCCGCCAGTGGTCTAAATCTCGGCCATTTTCTGCTGGAAACACATCCCGGCGGAAGTGAGCCTCAAACTGGCTAGGGAAGTACATCCCGTGGTAATAGGAGTGCGCTCCCATTGTAGCCAGCGGAATAGAATCTTCCTGGGGCGACGTGGGTGTGACCGCTACATTATCGACGTAGCGATCTTGAGGCAGCGCCTTTTCTAGCAGCGGCTCTAGAGCCCGCACAATGCCCAAAATGTCCCACGGTAGCCCGGTTGCCAATGGAGTAATGTAGCCAAACTGCGACGACTGAGCCATCAAATTATGTAAATGGGTCGTGCCTGATCGCCAGTACCCCACGATAAAAACTGGGGTAGGCATGACGGCCTCTTCCTTGGATAGCTCAAAAACAATGCGCTCTGCCGTCGAGAAGGGCCAGCGAGCAAAAGCTACGGCTAAGGCTAGGGCGACCTGAGGCCAGCGATTCAGAGCAATTGGCCCATTGGCTAGCAGCAGCTTTAGCAGGGTATCCGGGTTGCTGCCGCACAGGGGATGGAAGAGGCTTGCCATAATTCAGCCGTAATTTAGGGGAACTACCGCGCCCCTGCTTTGGTACGCAGCGCCTGAGTTGCCAGGGTTTTGCCAAAGTCC
>JBBSNR010000189.1:0-6064 GCA_038260635.1 Phormidesmidales cyanobacterium | reverse complement strand
TTGGTAAACGGCACATAGGGCGAATCAAACTCCAATACCAGCGTATACGCGCCGTCTCGCTGCTCCTCGTGGATGCCAGATAGCACCGGACGCTGCGTGTCATTGGGGCTGAGGCCAAGCCGCTCCAAAGTTTCGTCTAAGTGGGCCTCTTGGCCATAGCGGTAGCGCGTAACGTCTCTGCGCACCTGGGTTTGGGTTTGGGTGGCCTGATCGCGCAGCGCAATCACTGCCTCGCTCGGTAGCTGAGTGTAGGGGACAGGTGTCAGCTCAGCGGCACGCAGGGCCAGTCCGCCCAATAAAATGGGCACCCCATAGAAAAACCCAATCAGGTTGAGCGTAGCCTTTTCTTGGGCATAGGCGACAAAGCCGATGACGGTGAGAATGCCGCCTACTATGAGGAGGACAGATCCCAGGGGGATTTTGCGCAGCATGGTCGTTTTCCTTTTTGTTACCGCTTGAAATAGGCAGGGGTGCAGATGCGCTCAGCCCCAAATGTGCTTATCCTATAAAGAAATGTAACCCATCTCGGAGACCCGTTTGATATGGAATTTGCCGCACTTCAAACCAGAATTGAGCTGATTCGCTCTAAGCGCCAGTCGCTGATACGGTTGTTGGAGCAGCCCGGCATCGGCACTTTGCGCATCGATATCAATCAGGCCCTAGAAGAAATTGACGATTTGCTCGAAGAGTTTGACCGCGCTTTCCCCGCTCAGGTAGCCTCTTAGAGGAGCAAAGGAGAGGAACGCAGGTAAAAACGAAAAGATGGGCAAAACCTTTACAGCCGAAATTCATCACCAGGGCGAGATTCACAGTATTCAAGTCGCCGAAGATCAGACAGTATTAGAGGCTGCCCAGACAGCTGGGCTAGATCTGCCGTTTTCTTGCAGTGCGGGGGTCTGTACTACTTGCGCGGCGCTAATTACCGAGGGCACCGTCGATCAGACAGACGGCATGGGCGTGAGCACAGAGCTACAGGCTGATGGCTATGCGCTGCTATGTGTGGCTTTTCCCACCTCAGACCTGAAGCTAGAGACCGAAAAAGAAGACCAGGTCTACGCGCGTCAGTTCGGGCAGCCGGGTTAGCGGGCGAAGAGCAATGCAAACAAAATTCGTCACGATAGAGGTGTCTTTGTTGGCCCCGCCCAGCCAGCTACGCGCTGCTGTGGCAGGCTCTGATTTGATGCGGTCGGATGCGTTGCGATCGCACATCGAAACTACTCTTTCAGACCACGGCGACCCCCTCCGCTGGGCCATCACCGCTATTGATCAAGCCAATCAGACCGCTCATGTAGAAGCGGTCGTCACCGTCCTTAAATGACCGTAAAGAAACCGCATACGACGGTGCTGATTATCCCTACCGGCATCGGCGCGGCGATCGGGGGCTATGCCGGAGACGCACTGCCCGTCGCACGCACCTTAGCCACTGTAACTGACCGGCTGATCACCCATCCCAACGTGCTGAATGGGGCGCAGCTCTACTGGCCTATAGACAACGCCTACTACGTCGAGGGCTATGGATTAGACCAGTTTGCCGCTGGGCAGTGGGGGCTGCGGCCCGTGCACCAAAATCCGATTGGGCTGGTGATCGATCAGGCAGTAGAGTCCGACCTGCGCTGGCGACACTTGCAAGCAGCCGACGCTGCTCGGGCCACGCTCGGGCTTGATATTAAGGCACATGTAGTGACCGACATGCCCTTGCAGGTCAGTCTCAAGACGGCTCAGTCGGGCGCGTCTTGGGGCACGTTAGCCAATCCGGGCAGTTTGCTGCGGGCGGCGGAACGATTGATCAACGAGGCGCGGGTAAAGGCGATCGCCGTGATTGCCCGCTTCCCCGAAGATGAAGAGGCTGCCACACTCGCAGCCTACCGTCAGGGCAAAGGCGTTGACCCGCTAGCCGGAGCCGAAGCCGTGATCAGCCATCTGGTCGTACGTACCTTCAAGCTCCCCTGCGCCCACGCCCCTGCGCTCACGCCTCTGCCGCTCGACCCGACGATTTCTCCCCGCTCAGCCGCAGAAGAAATTGGCTATACCTTTTTGCCCTGCGTATTGGCTGGCCTGAGCCGAGCCCCGCAGTTTGTCAACCTCAGGGCTGATTCGCCAGAGCTGGCGCGTAATGCAGTCGTTAGCGCCGATCAGGTAGATGCGGTGATTGCGCCTGCCACGGCTTTTGGCGGCAGCTCAGTGATGAGCTTGGCGCAGCGGGCGGCTCAAGTGATTGCGGTAGAAGAAAATGTCACGACGATGTCAGTCAGCGCGGCTGATCTGGGCATTCGGGCGATCGCCGTCGATACTTATTTAGAGGCAATAGGGGCGATCGCTGCCTACCGAGCGGGCGTCACCCCCGAGGCGCTGCGTCCTCACAGTCAGTCATTACCGGCGCTACCCTAAGTAAAAATGTCAGAAAAAAACATCAGAAATTTGCCGACTTCCTCCGGCATCTTATGGGGTCAGTGCGGTTGGCCCTCTAAGATGCTGTATATACTAAGACTGAACCCCTATAAAACCTTGCTGAGGTCATCGATCAGCTGACAACGTAAGGTTAGATTGAGTCATTGACGCAGAAGAGAACTGAGGAAAAAACGACATGGGACTGTTTGATCGCGTTAGCCGGGTAGTGCGCTCTAACTTAAATGCGGCAGTGAGTTCGGCTGAAGATCCTGAAAAGATTCTCGATCAGGCCATCATTGACATGCAGGAAGACCTGGTAAATATGCGCCAGGCCGTCGCTCAGGCGATCGCCTCCCAAAAGCGCGTACAGCGCCAGGCTGAGCAGGCCCAATCTGCCGCTACCAGCTGGCAACAGCGCGCCCAGCTTGCCCTGCAAAAAGGCCAAGAAGATCTCGCCCGTGAAGCCCTAGTTCGCAAAAAGACCCAGGCCGAAACTGCCAACGCGCTCAAAGCCCAGCTCGAACAGCAAAGCGCCTCAGTCTCGACGATCAAGCGTCAGCTGATTGGCCTGGAGAGCAAAATCTCTGAGGCCAAAACCAAAAAAGACATGCTCAAAGCCCGCGCGAGTGCGGCCAAGGCCAACGAGCAGCTGCAAAAAACTGTGGGTACCCTCGGCACCAGCAGCGCTATGAGCGCCTTCGAGCGCATGGAAGACAAAGTGCTGCAAATGGAAGCCAGTGGCGAAGCCGCTGCTGAGCTAGCGGGCGCAGATCTAGAGAGTCAATTTGCTCGGCTAGAATCTGGCGACGACGTAGACTATGAGCTAGAAGCGATGAAAGCCCAGATGCTGGGTGGCTCAGCGCCCGCTCAAGAAGCCCTACCAGCGGGTGATGAACCGGCTGCATCCCCTAAAGATGGGGCTGTAGATGCGGAGCTAGAAGCGCTCAAGTCCGAACTAGATAGCCTGTAAAGCGCCGAAGTAAGGATTAATCTATTAATCTTGATAGAGATGGCTTTTTAACTAAACCCCACTTAGATTTTCTCTAGGTGGGGACATTTGTTGATGGTTACTGAGCCAGCTGCTTCTTTCGCTATCCCATCGTTACGTACACCATCGCTATGCAAATTGCCGACCGCCTTGCCCCTCTCCAAACCAATGTCTTTGCCGATATGGATCAGGCGAAGGCGAAGGCTATAGCTGCTGGCAAACCGCTGATCGATCTATCCCTGGGATCGTCCGACTTACCTACGCCGCCTCATGTATTGGCCGCGATCGCCGAGGCCCTCCACGACCCAGACACTCACGGCTATGCCCTTTTTAACAGCACCAAAGACTTTCGCATCGCCGCCGCCGAGTGGTACGAGCGCAAATTTGGCCTCGCCGTTGACCCCGAAACTGAGGTGCTGCCATTAATTGGTTCACAAGAAGGCACCGCTCATCTGCCGCTAGCCGTGATGAATCCTGGCGATATAGCGCTGCTGCTAGATCCGGGCTATCCGTCTCATGCGGGCGGTGTGTACCTGGCGGACGGAGATATCTATCCGATGCCGATCATCGCTAAAAACGACTTTTTACCTGTGCTCAGTGAGATTCCTGAGCTGGTAGTCAGACAGGCGACGATGATGGTACTGAGCTATCCGCATAATCCGACGACGGCGATCGCCCCCCTATCCTTCTTCAAAAAAGCGGTTACCTTTTGTCAGCAGCACGGCATCGTCCTCGTTCACGACTTTCCCTACGCCGATCTGGGTTTCGAGGGAAAGCCAGCGCCCTCAGTTCTCCAGGCAGACCCCCAAAAGTCAGTCTCAATCGAATTTTTTACCCTGTCTAAGTCGTACAACATGGGCGGGTTTCGGGTGGGCTACGCGATTGGGAATGCCCAGGTGATCAAAGCGCTGCGACAGGTTAAGGCAACCGTAGACTTCAACCAGTATCGGGGCATTTTGCGGGGGGCGATCGCTGCCCTCACCGGTCCTCAAGACTGCGTCACTCACATGGTAGAAACCTTTGCCAGTCGCCGTGATGCGGCAGTTTCAGCGCTCCAGGCCATTGGCTGGTCAGTGCCCACGCCCGAAGCGACGATGTATATTTGGGCCAAACTGCCGGACCATTTGCCAAATGATTGGGCTACGCACTCTATTGACTTTTGCACGGCGCTGGTCGCGCAGACTGGTGTCGCCCTCTCACCCGGTCGAGGATTTGGCAAATCGGGCGAAGGCTATGCGCGCTTTGCGCTAGTTCATCCGCCTGAAGTGCTGACAGCAGCCATCCAAAAAATGGGTGAGTTTGTTGCTAGCCGGTCTTAATGGCTGGCAATAAATGCCAGTAACGTGACCCGAATGCTTGCCTGTCAACCGCTGATCGGCCCATAATGTGAGGATTTGCCATATCCTAACAGCAGAGCAACAACGCATTGGCTAAGGCCGGTACCTTCAAAATATGTCTTCTTCAGAGGTGGGTCGGATTCTAATTTTAGAGAATGACTACGGCAATCGCATTCTATTTGCAGATTACCTTGAGCAGTGCGGCTACCGGGTGTTTCCCCTCTCAGACGAGCAGCAAGTCTTTGAGAGCCTGGAAGATTTTCAGCCCAACTTGCTAATTCTCAATTTGAGAATGCCGATCATAGACGGGTTTACGATCATAGAGCAGCTCCGCAGCCATGCCCGCTGGCACCCACTACCGGTATTGGTAGTGAGCGGCTACACCTCGGCTGATGATCGGCGCAAAGCCTACCAGCTAGGGGCCAATGCCTATCTCACTAAACCCGTACTGCCCAATGATCTGAGTGCAGCGGTAGCCCAGCTCATTGGTTAAGCTTGTGCACTAACCAATGAGCTGAGCGCTCAGTCAGATGAGCGCTGTTGGTCGGACTGCTGCCGCAAAAAAGTTTCTACCATCTGGTTAAGGCTTTGCACCGCCACACCTACTTCCACGATGTTGGACTCTAGCCGATTGGAGATGATCGCCATCGACTGGAGTTCGTTTAAGATCCTACTGACAGACTCTTGATACTGACTTTCAAATTCTTGGATATTCACAATTGCTCGATAGGTACTAGCGTTAGGGTCTTTGCTGGGAAGTTTTGTTTGATGTTTTTGCGTCCGATGTCCAAGAGAGAGC
Organism: Phormidesmidales cyanobacterium; assembly: GCA_038260635.1. Taxonomy (GTDB): domain Bacteria; phylum Cyanobacteriota; class Cyanobacteriia; order Phormidesmidales; family Phormidesmidaceae; genus Phormidesmis. The sequence continues at coordinate 552 of JBBSNR010000189.1, read as the reverse complement.
AACCGCTATCAATCTCGCATATCGGATTGCAAAGAGCCGAGAAAATGCTCCACTGCACGTAAATGCACTGAATTTAGACACACCGAGTTGGCGATAGCGGTTAGTACAGATCCGCTAAAATAATAGAGGGTAAAGCCTGTAGATGTCGCACCTGTAGATGTCGCAGCCGAGGGGGTATCAACTTATACATACAATCTTCCTTCATGCACGAACTGCATGGCAACTTGTCTGGCGAATCTTCGCAACTCGCACCGTTTGTTTAAAGGCAGCTTAATCATAAGTGGCGTATTGCTGATGCTCTCGATAACGCTTCTAGCGCTTAATGGCGCTTCTAGAGTCTATGCCCCCGATTTGTAAAGTTTTGGTGATGATATTTTGAGCTGGTTTCTGAGTGTGTTAAGCCGGTTTGTCTGCGACCTATCCTCATTTCTGTGCTGACTTACCTATTCCTAAGTTGTGTCAACCGTGTCCACTTCTGCTATTACTAAAGTTCTTTTACAAGACCCCACCAGGTTAGAGAGTCGGCTCAAGGAAATTCCTCAGGAGCCGGGG
>JBBSNR010000188.1:0-6091 GCA_038260635.1 Phormidesmidales cyanobacterium | reverse complement strand
TTAGAGCAGCGAGCCACCACAGCTAGAGCCGCTACCGGCAGTGCAGCCATAGCAATAGGGCCGCGTGGCAATTTTCTCAATCACATCTAGAGAGCCAGTGGTCAGCAGCTTTTGGACTGTTAGCGCTGTGCCATCGGGCGATCGCGCCGCCACCCTCTCCATCTGGTTAAAGTCGCAGTCGTAGACATTGCCCGAGTAGTCAACAGACAGCTCATTGCGACACATCAGATGCTCCACCGTGCTGGCATTGTGATGAGCCTCTAAAAATTTGAGATAGGGCTGATGCAGCTGGCGATGCTGCAAGTGAAACTTGGTGCGGCCAATGGGCAGATTGGTAATGGTGAAAAGATTGTTGAATATAATGCCGAAATGCTCATTGAGATAGGCGCTGTAGTCTTTTTGCAGACCAGCTTGACCGGGTGTGAGCGAAAAATCTGTAGACGTTGGCACTGGAGGGTTGTAGACCAGGTCTAAAACCAGGTCAGGATTTTTGCCATAGCCCAGCGCATTGAGCTTTTGGATAGCCCGCACCGAGTCGTTGTAAACGCCTTTGCCGCGCATCGCATCGACATTGCCTTCTAAGTAGCAGGGCAAAGAGGCGACAACATGCAGCTGATGCCGGGCAAAGTACTCAGGCAGATCTTCGTAGCCCGGTTCAAAAAATATCGTCAGGTTGGAGCGCACAATCACATCTTTCCCTTCGGCTCTGGCGGCTTCTACCAGAGGGCGAAATCCGTAGTTCATCTCGGGGGCACCGCCTGTCAGGTCAACGGTTTTGATCTGGTCGAAGCGGTGAATCATTTCCAGCAGCTGTTCGCATACTTCAGAGGAGAGTTCTTCGGTGCGGTGCGGACCAGCTTCGACATGGCAGTGAGTGCAGGCCAGATTGCAGCGGCGGCCTAAGTTGATTTGTAAAACGCTGATGGCATTTTTGGTGAGGGGACTGCCGAGTTTTTTTTCAAAAGCAGATCGATCAACCGTTTGAGAGGTGGAAATATGAGCCATAGGGAATGAGAGATACCGGATGAATGAAATAGGATGCCGCCGAGGCAGCTTGCTGTATCAGCTTAGTGTTTTTACCGTCGGGCGATTGCCTGCGTCTCCATCATTAAAGGGGGCGATGCTGAGTTTTCGCTTAGCAGGAGATGGGAGTACAGTGGGATCTATCGGCGAACGCTAGGCGCTGAATGCACATATTGCTGGTTGACGACGAAGTAGAACTGACTGAACCGCTGAGCCACCTGTTGCAGCGCCAGGGCTATACGGTGGCAGTGGCTGCCGATGGGCAAACGGGCTGTGATATGGCCATTAGCGGTGCCTATGACCTGCTGATTTTGGACTGGATGCTGCCGGGCAAAAGCGGTCTGGAGATTTGCCGGGAGGTGCGATCGCACGCCCAAACCACCCCCGTTCTCTTCCTCACCGCCAAAGATACGCTCGATGACCGGGTCGATGGCCTCGACGCTGGCGCTGACGACTACCTGGTCAAACCCTTCGAGCTGCGCGAACTGCTCGCCCGTGTCCGCGCCCTGCTGCGCCGCCCTGCTGCCATTGATGGCCGCCCAGAATCAGAGATGCCCGCTGGCAAGCTCCTTCAGTTTGGCGACCTGACGCTCAATATTGAAAACCAATTGGCCCATCGAGGCGGTATAGCCATTGAGCTGTCTGAAAAAGAAGGGCAGCTGCTGGCTTATTTGATGCGATCGCCCCACCAGCTGCTCACCCACGGCCAAATTTACGACGCCGTCTGGAGCAAAACCACCCCTAGCAGCAACGCCCTCGCCGCCCAAATGCGCCTGCTGCGAAAAAAAATTGAACAGCCCGGTCAGCCTATCCTCATTCATACGGTGTACGGCAAAGGCTATCGCTTTGGCGCGCCTGAATAGCTCGCAAACTTACTGAGTGCTCTGTCGAGGTGGATCAGATAGGTGGCTAATATCGTGCACCCTAAGACAGTCTTCACATTCTTAACTTCGTACTGAACTTTCATATTTCTCACTCCACAAAATGGGCGAAAGTACGTAGAATATGATTTCAGCTACATCCGTCTAAGCCTTAAAAGGCTTTAAAAACTATTAAAAACGCTGATTAGTCTTTTCTTTTTCAGGGAAACACTATTTCAGACTTTTTTATACATAGGACGTACTTAGCTGGGGATGGATCTGAGTAAAATCGCACCATTTAGTGAAAGACCCATGTTTCATGAAAATACATGTCAGCGACGCATAGTCATAAAAAATGTCTTTTCAGAAGTCGTCCCTGTTATTGATAATTCTTCTCATCAGTTAAAGAAAGAACGGCTTGAGGCAACTTTAAAGGTGCCTATTGATGATTTTGGTAATAGTTTTGGCAATGGGTTTAGAGAACCAGAAAAACAGCCAGACGATGCAGGCGAATATCTAAAGCCATTGCTCTACGGACACAGCGACACCACTCTCCAGCTTTTTCTCATTACGAGCGAAGCGCCCGATAGCCCTATCAGCATCCTGCTCGACTCTTTCCCCAGCAGCACAGACAGTAACCGTATTGCCAAATTTCAAGACCAGCCATCTGAAAGCCAGCCCTCAGCCAGCTCTGCTCAGTGGCCCCATCAAAACGCCCACTCAAACAGCCCCCTCGCCAGCCGCCGAGCCAGCCGAACGGCCCAATCATACGCGGTGAACCGGCTGACCAGAATTATTCGATCCGATAGAGATGACATCGCTGCCATTCAGGGAAAATCAGTCAGCTAGGCCAAAACAATAGCCCTATAAGAAGGCGGAAATTCGCTACGCTATAGGCATACTGCCTGCACAATTCGCCTAGATGGATTTTACCGAAAGCCTGAAAATGGCGACCAAAACGCTGAGCGCCAACAAGCTGCGCAGCAGTCTTACCATGCTCGGCATCATTATTGGCAATGCCTCTGTCATCGCCATGATCGGCATTGGTGAAGGCGCGCAAAAATATGTCAACGGCCAGCTGCAAAGTCTGGGGCCAAACGTGCTGTTTGTCGCGCCGGGCAACCGTGAGTCCCGGCAGCTAGGCGACCTGGAAACACCTCGCAACCTGGTCTTAGCCGATGCGACAGCCATTGGCACTCAGGTGCCTTCTGTCACCGCTGTCGCCGCCGAAAAAACGACCGCAGGCATTGTCAGCTATCGTAACCGCAACGCCAATCCCAGCATTGTCGGCACTACCGCTGGTTTTCTCACTGTGCGCAGTTTTGAGATGGATCAGGGCCGGTTTTTGACCGATCTCGATCAGCGCTCAAATGCGCTAGTCGCCGTCGTCGGCAGCACCTTAGCAGAGCGGCTGTTTGATAAGCAAAGCCCGATTGGTCAGCAGGTGCGCATTAAAGGCATCACCTTTGAAGTGGTGGGTCTGCTCGAAAAGAAAGGGTCCAATCTGGGCCTCGACTACGACGATGCAGTAATGGTGCCGATTACTACGCTAGCCAGCCGCATTGTCGGGCGCACTTCTCCCTACGGCCTCGAAGTGGGCTTTATCTCAGTTTCGGCCAACAGCCAGGAGGCGATGGAGACCGCTGAATTCCAGATTACTAATCTGCTGCGGCTCAGGCATGGCATCACTGAGAGCGACGACTTTTTTATTCAGAGTCAAGACACTCTGCTCGATATTGCCAATACGGTCACCGGGGCACTGACGCTGATGCTAGCCGCGATCGCCTCTATCTCCCTTTTTGTCGGCGGCATCGGCATTATGAACATCATGCTGGTCTCAGTTCGCGAGCGCACTCAGGAAATTGGCCTGCGCAAAGCGATCGGCGCTACGCAGCGAGACATCCTCAGCCAGTTCTTAATCGAAGCGGTCATTCTCTCAGCCCTTGGCGGCATAGTCGGAACGGCACTCGGCGCAAGCGGCATTTTCCTGATTGCCGCATTCTCTCCTTTTGAAGCGGGCGTATCAATTTCGGCAGTGGTGGTGGCCGTCGGCGTCTCCGGCAGCATCGGCCTATTCTTCGGCGTTGTCCCCGCCCGCCAAGCCGCCAAACTCGACCCCATCGTCGCCCTCCGCAGCGCCTAAATCCAACCTTCCCCCCTTCTCGCTCACGTTGGCTGAGCGTAGCCAAAGCCATGCCCCCCCTCATCCAATTTCGCCAAATCACCAAAATCTACGGCAGCGGCAATACCGAAGTCCGCGCCCTGTGGAATGTAGACATGACCATTGAGCCCGGTGAGTACTGCTCAATCATGGGGCCGTCGGGTTCGGGCAAATCGACAGCGATGAACATGGTCGGCTGCCTCGATCAGCCGACTGGCGGCGAATATCTGTTCGACGGGCAAGATGTGGCTCAGCTCGCCGAAGACGAACTCGCCCACATTCGCAATCGTAAAATTGGCTTTGTCTTTCAGCAGTTTCATCTGCTGAGCCATCTCACCGCCCTAGAAAACGTAGAGCAGCCGATGATGTATGCCGGTATTCCTGGCGCTGAGCGCAAAAAACGGGCCGCTGATGCACTGGCGCAAGTGGGCCTGGGCAACCGCACGCACAACCGACCCAATCAGCTCTCGGGCGGGCAGCAGCAGCGAGTGGCGATCGCCCGTGCCATCGTCAATCAGCCGCTGCTCATACTGGCCGACGAACCCACTGGCGCATTAGATACGCAGACCACTCAAGATGTGATTGACATTTTTTCGCAGCTGAACCGGAGCGGCATTACCGTGGTCATGGTCACCCATGAGCCCGAAGTTGCCCGCCTGACCAATCGCGTCATCTGGTTTCGCGATGGTGAAGTGGTCAATCACAACCTGGCCCCGACTGATCTGGCCAGCGTCACTGCGGTATCTGCTATCTAACCTGCCGTCTAACGAAAGAGATCGCTCAGCTGCTAACGGTATCAACTGGCACAAAAGATCGTTCATAGTCGTCACTCTATCGATACAGTAGAGACAGCCCCAGGAAGTAATCATTATGAAACGGCTCACCCGTTACCAGGCCTGGCTCGTTTTACTCGCCTCTACGGGCATCAATTTTAACCTGTTGCCCCACCCTGCCCACGCCGCGCCAGAAAAGGCGATCGCCCCAGCTGAAGACAAAGCTGAAGACAACTCTGACGCCAACCCTACAGATCTGGTTGAGCAGACGCCGCCGCCACTGATTGCGCAAGCCACTACCGCAGCTGATAGCGCTCTAGCAGAAGGCATCGGCCTGGTTCGTCAAGGCAATATTGACGCTGCAATTGCGGCTTTTGAGCGTTCAGTCGCGCTCGATCCTGCCTCAGCAGCGGCTTACTACAATCTGGGGCTCGCCCAGCGGCAAAACAATCAGATCCAGGCAGCCGCTACCGCCTTCTGGCAGGCAACCCAGGCCGACTCCACGTTTGCCCTAGCCTACGTCAACCTGGGCGCGGCCCTGCTAGAAGGCGAAAATCTGGACCAGGCCGAAAGCTACCTGGCTAGAGCCATTGAACTGGCCCCAGAGCTAGGGCTAGCTCAGTACAACATGGGGCTATTGCAGCGGCGACAGGGCAACCAGGCGGCGGCATTTGAGTCGTTTGGCAAGGCGATCGCCTACAGCCCATTAGCCCCTGAACCTCACTATCACATTGGCCTCATCTATCAAGCACAGGGCGAATACAGCCAGGCCCAGCAAGCTTTTGAGAATGCGATCGCGCTGAACGACGACTATCCCCAAGCCCATTACAACTTAGGCGTCACGTTGGTTCGTCAGCAACAGCTAGAAGCCGCCGTTACCCAGTTTGATCGCGCCTTTGAACTGCTGCCCACTTTTGGCCACGCTTACTACGCTCAGGCACTCGCCTTAGCAGACTTGCAGCGCTACGACGAAGCCAAAACTCAGCTGCAATCGGCCATCAATCTCTACATCGCCCAAGACAACGCCCCAGCCGCCAACACTGCGCAACGCCAGCTGACCCGCGTTGAAAGTCTGCAAGCAGGGCAATAAATTCTATAGCGCTTGGGATTTTTGTAGTATCTAGAGGATTTCTCTTAAAAGCCGTCTAGTTCAAAAGCGCGAGTATTGCCGCTCTCTAATGCTGCCAGATTTTTTTTCAGCTGATACCACACCAGCCCAGCGCTCAAAAGAACCAGCGGCAGCGCCATTGCATAGGCAATCTTGGTGCTAAAGC
>JBBSNR010000187.1:0-6093 GCA_038260635.1 Phormidesmidales cyanobacterium | reverse complement strand
CACGCCAGAGAGCACCTCATCCATCCGGTGCGAGATAAACCCACCAATACTGGGCGCAATTCCTGGAATCCGCCCAAATTCTTCACGAATTTTCTCAATCGACGCTTCTCGATCCGCCAGCCCTATGGGGCTGAGTTCTATATCTAAGTGTCCTAAGTTCACGCCGCCTGCATCGGCATCTCCGGGGGCACGTCCGGCGCGTAGCTGCACGGTCTCAAATCGCGGATCGTCCTTTAGTGCCGCCTGCATGGCCAGCCCGGACTGGTTAGTCGCTTCTAGCGAAACCCCTGGGTAAAGCAGCATGGCATTCACTAGAGAAGGCTCTTGAAACTCAGGCAAAAATACGCGCCCCAGGCTAGAAAACATAATCAGAGCGGCCACTAACGATGCCCCCGAAATCATCAGCACGATTTTGGCTCGCCGCATCACAGCGCCGAGCACCGGGCGATACAGCCGCTGCACAAAAGCGCTTACCCAGGTTTCATCGCTAGGAAGCGGTCGATTGGCTAGCAAAATGGCACACAGGGCAGGCGACAGAGTCATCGCCACAGCGGTAGAGGCAAAAATAGACACCAAATAGGCAATGCCCATCGGCGCAAAAATTCGACCTTCTACGCCGACCAGGCTAAAAATGGGCGCAAACACCACTGCAATGATCACCGTCGAAAAAAGGACGCTGACTCGCACCTCTACAGAGGTTCGGTACACCACCTTGAACGGATGCTCCGGCGTTCCCGCTAGCTGATTTTGCCGCAGTCCCCGATAGGCATTTTCCATATCGACAATGGAATCATCGACAACCGATCCAATCGCCACGGCTAGTCCGCCCAGGGTCATGGTGTTAATACCCTGACCAAAGGCGTTTAAAATTATCATGCCAACTAGAATCGACAGGGGAATCGCGCTGAGAGTAATGACGGCAGTTCGCCAGTTCATTAAAAACAACAACAGAATAATCGAGACGATGATAATGCCATCTCGCAGGGAACCCAGCACGTTTTCAATCGAAGCTTCAATGAAGTTCTCCTGTCGAAACGTTTCGGTCACTGTCACGTCTTCAGGTAGAACCCCTTTGACCTCGGCCATTGCCTGTTCAACGGCACGCGTTACGGTGGGCGTGTCGTTCATCGGCTGCTTGTTCACGACGACGATTACGGCGCGATCGCCATTAAAACTACCGTCGCCCCGCTTCAGCGCCGCCCCCACAGACACCTCGGCCACATCGCGCAACAGCACGGGCGGGCCATCGCGACCTGGCAGCACAGAAGCCCCTAGCTCATCAATTGACGTGAGCCGTCCTACGCCGCGAATAATCATTTCCTGATCGGGCGTAGTTAAGAAGCCGCCAGCCGCATTGACATTAGCCGCCGCCGCCGCTTCGGTTACCGCTTGCAGCGACACGTCAAAGGCCACCAGCTTGGCCGGATCAACCAGCACCTGGTACTGCCGCACATCTCCTCCGTAGGCAATCACCTGAGAGACCCCAGGCACCGCCAGCAGTCGGTTGGTGACATCGCGATCAACCAGTCGCCGCACTTCCATCAGCGAGGTTGTTTGCGGCGTGAGGGCATACATCAAAATCGTGCCAATGGGAGAAGAAATCGGCGCGATTTGGGGGGTGCCAACGCCCTCTGGTAGTTTGTCTTGTACTTGTTGCAAGCGCTCTGCTACGAGCTGTCTGGCCTGATACACATCGGTATTCCAGCCAAAAATCACCTTCACCACCGATATGCTCACCGCCGAAGATGATCGCACCGTTTCCACGCCGGGTGTACCATTGACCGCACTTTCAATCGGCAGGGTAATTAGCGATTCGACTTCTTCGGGTGCTAAGCCAGGAGCCTCGGTCTGAATTTCAACCTGCGGCGGGGCAAAATCAGGAAACACGTCCAGCGGCATTTGGGTGAGGTTGTAAATGCCTAAAACCGTCACCAGCACCGCCCCGATCACCACCAGCCAGCGCTGGACAATCGACCACTTCAAAATTGAGTTGAGCATAGTTTATCTAGAGCTTGCTGACAGCAACAGATGGCTGTAAAGGAGATAAGGTGGGTTCTAAAATCGGCCTGAATTTAGTTCGCTCAGATCTGATCGGACGGTTGCGGTTGCTCGTGAATGACCGTTCGATTAGATTTAATCTCTGGTCTGAGATCTGGTAGAGATGAAGATAAGCCAATGTGAGAGGGCTCTGCCGCTAGTCCGGCTGTGAGTACAGGAACAGATTCTTTTTGCGACCGGCGACCTATCCAAAAAGCACCGGCTGTGATCGCCCCGCCCACCGGTAGCATTACCCACCACGGCAAACCGGCACCAGCAGCGACATCGGCTTCATCTTCTACCCCGGCTTCGGCTCCACCGCCGCCCCGCAGCGACTGAGCGTAAAGCTGCGCGACTCGCTGGGTGACAATGCGATCGCCTTCAAACACACCGCTTTTTACTTCCACCCAGTCCCCTGCCGTCCTTCCCAGCGTTACCTCCACAGGCTGGTAGCCGCCGCCGTTTTGCACATACACAACCTGCTGACCTTTTACTTCAGTCAGGGCCGACTGCGGTACCGCCAAAACAGGTTCTGAGCTACTCTGGTTCACGACTTCAATTTCAGCAAACATTCCTGGCTTCAGCGCCCCATCAGAATTCTCAATCTCGGCCTTGACTGGAATCACCCGAGTGTCCCCTTCTACAACAGCGCCTACTACCGAGACTTCTCCTGAAAAAGTCCGATCTGGAAAGCCCGAGACCTTGACCCTTACTGGCTGACCGATGGCAATTTGCTGCAAATCCTTCTCATAGACGTTGGCAGTTGCCAGCACCGCGCGATCATCAATAATTGTCATCAGCGCCGCGCCAGCGTCCTGCGCTGACTGTCCCAGTGACACTTCTCTATCGGCGATGCGCCCTGAAATCGGCGCGGTGATGGTGATGGTGCCGTCTTCGTTGGCGTTTGCCCCGAGCTGCTGGAGGCGGGTGTCGTAGGTTGTGGTGCTCAGCTCAGCGCGAGATTGGGCGACCTGTAGGGCAGTTTGAGCGCGATCTCTCTCCGCGCCAGCATCCAGCACATCTAATCGGCTTTGCGCCTCTGTCAAAGCTTTTCTCGCGTCTGCTAAACGCGCTTCCGACTCCAAAAGGTCGCGTCTGGCGAGTGCACCTTTTGCGGTCAGTTCCTGGTCGCGGTCGTACTGCTCCTGTGCCACTCGCAGCTCTGTTTGAGCCTGCGCGATTGAAGTTTGAGCAATCTGCTGCTGTCGGCTGTAGGTTTGCTGTGCGAGCTGTAAATTCGTCTGCGCCTCTTGCACGGTGCCTGCCGTCTCAGCTCGGCGATCCAATGCGTTCGTCCGTAGCTCTGCTAGTTCGCCGCTGGTGATAATAGCTAGGGCCTCTCCCGCCTGTATGCTGTCTCCCGGCTGTGCAAATAGCTGCACGACTGTGCCGCCCGCAGGATTAGTCACCTCTACTCGGCGACTCGGAGCAGTCTCAATCTGCCCGGTCACTTGAGTGCCAAAGGCCAGACGCCGCAGGGCGACTGGCTCTACCTTCAGCCCAATGCGCTCGGCGGTTTCGGCATCGACTTGAATAGTGTCTGCTGAGTTTGCCTCCGAGCCTCCTTGAAATTCATCGCCATGACCCCCATGAGCCAGCACAGCAGCAGGCACAGTCAGCAGCAGCAGGCTCAAGAGCGTTCCAGAGAGCCTGTAAAAAGAGGGGACACATCGACGGTTAATTTGGGTGGGCATAAGCAATCTTATTTTGCTGAGTAAAACGCAAACTCTTATCCATCGCCCATCTTTTCATGCGAATGTGAAATCAGGATGAAATTGAGCTGGCTATAGCGATCAGAGGGTATTTCACTTGCGTATAAACTACAAAGTGCTTCTGAATTAACTGAAGAATCCAAAAGCACTTTATGTTGTGTTCGTTGAAATCTGTCCGAATCAGACCTCAACAGGTATTACATGGATAAATCAGCCGCAAAACTAACCGCCCAAGCGTTTAATTAGTGCTGTAGTCTAAATAGTGAAGGCGTACCTCTTGTATGCTGACTGTGCCGTCACCATTCCGGTCGGTTGCGGAGCTATGGTCCGAACCCTGTGCCATAGCGGCTGGCGCGATCGCCACCGCAGACATCAGCAAAAACAGGTTAGCAATCAAAAAACGTTTCATCATCAAAATCCTTAGTAAGCGTAGGTTGCTTGGATGCAACTGTCTCCTACGATACGAATTGAATATGAAATCAGAGTGAAATTAAAATCTTTTTTCTAACCTAGCGTAAGCTCTCTTTTCTATAGCAGCTTGCAAGATAGCCAAAGATGAGCCTTCAGAGAGATAGCTATTTCACTTTGATTTCACTTTTAGCCTGTAAAAAAAGATAGTGCATTCCCTGACCTAGCACCGTTTCAAAATACTGCTTGACATCTCGCCGAACGTCTAAAACTAGCGCTTCGCCGGTTTCTTCAGAACCGATAAAGTAGGAGTCGTGACCTAGACTTTCCAGGTAGAATTGCTTAAAGAACATACTGAATTAGGTAGAGTAACGACATGGACGCTCAAACGGTTAAGTATGGTTGAGTCAGCGTTCAAGCGTCATTGTGCTCGTTGATGTAACTCACAAAAAACTTTTTCATTTCGGGATGCGCATCGCAGTCAAAGCCTGACATTTTGCCTTTATCTAGAGCCTCGTCAGCACTTTTATTGTTTTTCACAGCGTCGTACATCAGCGCCATTGCACCGGATCTGAGCCCGCTTTTGCAGTGGGCCAGCACGGGTTTAGGGAGCTGTTCTATTTTTTCTAAAACTTCATTGGCAAGGGCTTCATCCATTTCGCTTGGCTTGACCGGGATATTGGCATAGGTCAGACCCGCTGACGCTACCTGCTGTGACTCGTCCGCGATCGCGCCTTCTTCCCCAGCGGCCCGTAAATTGAGCACTGATTTGAACCCAGCCACTTTTGCCTGCTCGAACTGTTCGGCTGAAGGCTGATTGGTCGCAATCGAAATGTCTTCGTTGATCTCTCTGATATTTTCCACAGTAAATGTCTCTGAATGTATTTAATGAGCGCATAGCGCTTACGGAGCTGGCGGAATCGGGATGAGCATGAATGTAGCGATCGCGATTACTTATCTAGCTCCAAAACTCTTTGTAATCAGCGATATCTTCGGTTCAAGCGCTGAGAAACGCGGCCAGCAATCCACCTGCTAACCACATGTAAGAAGCGATCGCCAGCCAGAGCAAAATCTTTTCTAGCAGGTTTTGATCGTCTGAACCCATATCCATGTCGTGGCCCTGCTGCTTTTTCTTGCCGCCAAACCGAAGCCAAGCCAAAACGCCGGTAATCGCTAAAAAGATCAGATTTAGAAAGAACGTATAGTCGATGGCAAATCGGTTTTCCTGTCCGCCACCGCCACCGCTGCTCTGAGGCAAAATTCCGAACAGTGCAAACCCATAGTGCAGCGCTAGCGAAGTGACTATCAGTGAGCCAAACAGCAGCGCAACAATGTACAGCGCCATTTTCCATCCATAGTACTTGGCGTTCACCCGAATCACCGGGAAGACTACCAGATCGCTGAAAATAAAGGCCATGACTCCGCCAAAGCTTACGCCATTACCGTAGAGAACAGCGGCTAAGGGAATGTTGCCCATAGATCCAATGAAGGTGAAAAAGGCGGCTATAGGGCCCACGAGGACATTTTCTAAAACGGCCAGGAATCCGGGATTGCCGCCGCTTTCTCCGGCACCGATAAACAGTGTTTGAAAGAAGGCAGAGGGCACAAAAACAGCAATAATGCCTGCAATCGTAAAGCCGACGGTGACATCTTTCCACACCATGCCCCACTCCATGAAGTATTTTTTGGAGACTTCTCGCCAGCCGTCAATGCTTTTGATCTTTTCCTTCCAGTCCGTATCGCTGCCTTCGCCATCGTCCTCACCCTCTTGGTTGTGCAGCCGTCTTCTCACGTTGCGAAGCATTTCCTTAGGCCGAGCTAGCCGGTACAGTAGCCACGAGAAGAGAATGAGTAGGATGCCGCCAATGTATTCGCCTACGACGAATTGCCAGCCTAAGAACACGGCAATAATAATGCCTAGCTCAATAACCAGGTT
>JBBSNR010000186.1:0-6101 GCA_038260635.1 Phormidesmidales cyanobacterium | reverse complement strand
GTAGATTTCACTAAATTCTTTTTGCTGCCGCTGCATTTTGCGATAAATGCTGTAGAGGTGCTTCGGGCGACTGCTGACATCTTCGCAGTGGATACCCAATTGGCTGATGCCCGCCTGTAAGGTAGAGCCGACTTGCTCTAGCCTCGCCTCGCGATCAGTGCGTTTTTCAACAATTAGCTGCTTAAGTTCGCTATAGGCTTCGGGTTCGAGGTATTTGAAGCAGAGATCTTCTAGCTCCCACTTAAACCGACCAATACCTAAGCGGTTGGACAGGGGCGCGAAAATTTCTAGCGTCTCGCGGGCAATGCGAATTTGCTTACTATCAGCCAGATGCTCAAGCGTGCGCATATTGTGCAGCCGGTCAGCGAGCTTGACAACAATCACGCGAATGTCTTTAGCCATGGCCAGAAACATGCGGCGAAAGTTTTCGGCCTGCTGCTCGGTTTTGCTGTCGAAGTTAAACTTAGAAAGTTTGGTAACGCCTTCTACCAGGTGGCGCACTTCCTGGCCAAAAATAGCTTCGATTTCATCGGCGGTAACGTCAGTATCTTCGACCACATCGTGTAGAAAGCCAGCGGCGATCATGGCGCTGTCACCGCCCAGGCTGCGCAGCAAGCCCGCAACTGCGACCGGATGGGCAATGTAAGGTTCGCCTGAAGCTCGCTTTTGGCCCTTATGAAGCTGATAGGCAAACTCAAAAGCGCGACAGACTAGCTGGTTGCCATGGATAGGTGGCCCTGTGAGCTCGGTTTCTGTGAATTTGGTTTCTGTATGTTCCCTGAGACACGATGATAGCCAGTCAGGTAGCGAGCAATCTTGAGGAAGCGCGAGGGCTGCGGTCATGGCTGGCAGTCTCCTATCAAGCGAAGGTTTACAGGAAAGGTCTAATAAAAAAGGTCTAATAAATAGGAGGGATCAGATCAATAAGGGTTAGATAACATTAGATGAAGCGGAAATTAAATATGCTCAGATAAAAATCAAACTGAAAAGACGAATCTGCTTTCCCCAAGTAATCGGGAAAAGGATGGACGCACCTATATATAAATAGTGTGGAGCTGAACTTGGCGGGAAGAGCACTTTTAGGAGAAGTTGCTGGCGGCGATCGCCGCCAAGAATCGCCAAAAAACTCAGGTCAAGCGTGTTTCGGAGTGCTTACAGGCTTTGCCAGTGCTGCCAAAAGCGCTGTGATTTCTAAATTAAGCGCTTCGAAACACTATGCAGTTAATGATAAACAAAACTGTCCCTCTGCGAGAAGAGATTGCAGGAATTAATTGGCTAACCGAGCTTTCATAAGGAGGCTTCAAGCCGATGTCGTCAGAGCCTTTTACTAGCCCTCTATGCAGCCAGCTACAAACGCTATTACGTATGCTAGCCGAGCTGTCTACCGCTTTGCTAGCTGACCCATTGGAGGCTATCACTGTTCAGCAGCAGATTGCCCAGCTGCAAAATCAGTTTCAGTCAATTTTAACGGCTACTGCTGCTGAGGCTGGCCCGTCGGTAAAGCGTCTACGCCCCTATCAGACCGAGGCGCACAGGCGGTTGCGGTTGCTGGGAATTGAGGCGATGCGACTGCGCACGGCCAGACAGCCCGCCACGCTGGAACGGCAGCGATCGCAGCTCCAAACCCATTTAACAGAGCTGCAAAAATTTGCTCAAGCCATGGCCGATCAGGTCTGCCCCTGATCGCGGCTGAAACGAGTTTATAGTAGGGTGCAAAAGGTGCACTAAATCGAAGTGCACGCTTTCAGCAGTCCTCGTTGAGCAGGAGGCTTTTGTGCGCTGCCCCAAAGAAACGACGCCCGAACTGGTGCCCGAGCAGTTGACCGCAGATCTGCCGGTAAAGCGCTGTCCTAGCTGCCAGGGTAACTGGGTCTCCGCTCAAAACTATCAGCACTGGCAGGCGCTTAACGCAGGGTTGGAAGCGATCCCCGATGAAGTTTTGCCGCTTACCTTAGAGAGCGACTTTGAACCGGCTCTGTTAGATAGCAAGGCCGGACTGTGCCCGGAGTGTGGTACCTATATGAAGCGATCGCGCCTCACCCTCAAACAGACGGCTTTTTATGTAGAGCGCTGCCCGCTGTGCGACGGTCTATGGTGCGACCAGGGTGAATGGCAAGTGCTCGAAGCGCTGGGTCTACACGTGCAAATTCCAATTGTGTTCAAACCCGACTGGCAAGCGCAGGTCAGAGCGCTCGAACAAACAGAACGTCAGCGGCTGGCCATGGTTGAAAAGCTTGGTCCGGAGATAGCAGACCAGGTGTTTGAGCTAGCCGATGTGCTCAAAGGTCATCCTCAAGGTGATCTTGGCGTAGCCTATTTGATGCGAAAATTTGAGAAGTAAAGGCCCCCGCACCCCGCTCACTACTGCCCCTATTCAATATGGCCGTCATCCCTCCAGACAGTGCTCCGGTAGCCTCATCCTCCCCCTCGCTGTTTGCGGTAGAAAACTTTCGGGTGTCTTATCCGGGTCAGTCAGCCTGGGCAGTTGACGGGGTGTCTCTATCTTTGCAGCCCGGTGAGAGACTGGGGCTAGTCGGCGAATCGGGCTGCGGCAAAAGTACGCTGGGCCGGGCGGCGATGCGACTGCTGCCCCAAACTACTCGAATTGAAGGGCAAGCCACTTTTAACGGGCGCTCTATTTTAGAATTTTCGCCCTCTGAGCTGCGGCACTTTCGCGGCGAGGCGGTTTCGCTGGTATTTCAAGACCCGATGACCCGCCTCGATCCGCTGATGACGATTGGGGATCATTGCGTGGAGACCCTGCTGGCGCATCAGCCTGATTTGGGTAAAAAGGCGGCCAAGGAGAGAGCGGTCGCCACGCTCGAATCCGTACAGATCCCGGCGAGCCGCTGGCACCAGTATCCGCATGAATTCAGCGGCGGTATGCGGCAGCGAGTAGCGATCGCCCTGGCCCTAGTGCTCGATCCGAAGCTAATCGTCGCGGATGAACCGACCACTAGCCTGGATGTGACCGTCTCGGCGCAGATTTTAGAGCAGCTCACCGAGCTCTGCGCAGCGCGGAATATGGGATTGATCTTGATCTCTCACGATCTGGCTTTGGTGGGGGAGTATTGTGATCGCATTGCCGTCATGTACCAGGGTCAACTGGTCGAAGTGGGCCCCACTCAGTCGGTGTTTTACCATCCCCAGGCCGAATATACGCGATCGCTACTCAAATCGGCCCACCAGCTCCAATCGGCGGGGGCACAAAATTCGGCAGCCACCTTTGGCAGCGAAGCGCCGCCTATATTGAGCCTGCAAAACCTGACCAAGCACTACACCCTTGAGCAATCTTTACTAGGACGCCTGCTGCGACAAGACCCGCCCGAACCCATCAAAGCGGTAGACGGCGTTTCGCTCGACCTCTATCCCGGTGAGATATTGGGTTTGGTCGGAGAATCGGGCTGCGGCAAAAGCACGCTCTCACGGACGCTGCTGCGAATTGTCGAGCCGACTGCCGGGCAGATTATCTTTCAAGGCAATGACTTTACTCGCCTATCGCGAAAGGAGTTGCAGGCCAGACGGCGCGATGTCCAGATGATTTTCCAAGACCCTAACGCCTGCCTCAACCCCATGATGACGCTGGGCCGGGGAATTGCTGACCCGCTGCTGATCCATCGGCTGGCGACCCCTGCCGAAGCAGAAAAACAGGTCAGTGCCATGCTAGAGCGGGTTGGCCTGACGCCCGTAGAAGATTTCTATCACCGGTATCCAGGAGATATTTCGGGCGGACAGCAGCAGCGGGTGGCGATCGCCCGCGCCCTGATCACTCACCCGAAGCTGGTGATCTGCGATGAGCCGGTGAGTATGCTCGATGCCAGCGTTCAGGCCCAGGTTTTAGAGCTGATGCTCGATCTCAAAGATGAGCTGGACTTGACCTATCTATTTATCACGCATGACTTGTGGGTGGCAAAGTATTTGTGCGATCGCATCGCCGTCATGAGCAATGGCAAAATTGTCGAGACTGGCCCTACTGAGCAAATTTTTAGAGCCCCGGCTCATCCCTATACCAAAACGCTGCTGCAAGCTGCCCCGCTGCTGGCAAAGGCTGAAGCAAGCTAACGCAATGACGCGCCGACCCAATCTCTATGTGGTTTCATACGGCTGACCTTGCCAGATTAGGTTGATTTGAGGCTGAAGAAAAAGCACACTCTATTACGGAAATCACCCCATTCAGGGGATCGCCCTGAGCAGTTGCCCTTGTTACGATACGAGTAACGAAAACGTAACAATACCTATCGGTGAGATGGGGTAACGCTATGCCAATTAAGGATAAAAAGCCGCAGCAGCGGCGCGTGGCCAACTGGGTCTTTCTGGCGATTAGTGCGGTATTGATTATCAGCACTTTTTTACCGCCCGCTTTTGGCAAAGAACCTGCTAGGGAGCCCTACAGCACTTTTATTAGCCAGGTCAAAGACCACCAGGTAACCAGTGCCACCGTGGGTGACAAAGCCATTCGCTATCAGCTAGAAGCTGGCGGCGCTGTCTATGAGACTGCACCTGTATTCGATCTCAATCTGCCAACGCTGCTACAGGACAATGGCGTAGAATTTTCCGCGAAGCCAGCTTCCGGCAACGCCTGGTTTGGCAGTCTGCTGAGCTGGGTGATCCCACCACTAATCTTCGTAGCAGTATGGCGACTGTTCCTATCTAGGGGTCAAGGCGGTGGTCAAGGCGGCGTCTTTTCGATTGGCAAGAGTAAAGCCAAAATATATGTAGAAGACGAAGACACTAAGACGACCTTTACCGATGTTGCAGGCGTTGACGAAGCCAAAACTGAGCTAGTCGAAATTGTTGACTTTTTGCAAAATTCCAAGCGATTTACCGATCTGGGGGCGCGCATTCCTAAAGGCGTACTGTTGGTAGGCCCACCGGGAACAGGTAAAACGCTGCTCGCCAAAGCTGTCGCGGGTGAAGCAGGCGTTCCCTTCTTTAGTATTTCGGGCTCCGAATTTATTGAGATGTTTGTCGGTGTCGGGTCATCGCGGGTGCGCGACCTGTTTGAGCAGGCGAAAAAGCAAGCGCCCTGCATCATCTTTATCGATGAGCTAGATGCCATTGGCAAATCGCGCTCTTCAGGCGGATTCTATGGTGGTAACGACGAGCGTGAGCAAACTCTCAACCAGCTGCTGGCCGAAATGGATGGATTCAATGGCAGCGAATCGACCATTATTGTACTGGCGGCGACCAACCGCCCTGAGACGCTTGATCCCGCGCTGCTGCGCCCCGGTCGCTTTGACCGTCAGGTGCTGGTAGATCGGCCCGATCTCAAAGGGCGCGAGGCGATTTTGAATATTCATGCGACCGAGGTGAAGCTGTCAGACGGGGTGGATTTGAAGGCGATCGCCACTCGTACACCCGGCTTTGCAGGCGCAGATCTGGCTAATCTGGTCAATGAAGCAGCTCTCTTAGCGGCCCGCAGTCACCGCGAATCGGTGGAGCAACAGGACTTTGCCGAAGCGATTGAGCGAGTAGTCGCTGGCTTAGAAAAGCGCAGCCGCGTACTCAACGATAAAGAGAAAGAAATTGTCGCCTATCACGAAGTCGGTCATGCCTTGGTGGGCGCTGCCATGCCGGGGACTGACCAGGTAGAAAAAATCTCGATTGTGCCCCGAGGGATGGCGGCGCTGGGCTACACCTTGCAGCTCCCCACAGAAGATCGCTTTTTGCGGGACAAAGATGAGCTAAACGGACAAATCGCTACCATGCTCGGTGGCCGCTCTGCCGAAGAAGTCGTGTTTGGTTCGATTACCACAGGCGCTGCGAATGACTTGCAAAGGGCTACAGATGTTGCCGAGCAGATGGTCACCAGCTACGGCATGAGTGACGTGCTGGGGCCCCTGGCCTATGACCGCAGCAAGCAAAACAACTTCTTAGACAACGGCTCAGCCCCCAATGCACGCCGTTTGGTCAGCGATGAAACGGCTAAAGCCATTGACGAAGAAGTGAAGAGCATCGTCGAATCTGCCCACCAGCGAGCTTTGACGATTTTGCGAGACAACCGCGAGCTGCTGGAAAAGATTTCGCTGCTGCTGCTTGAAGAAGAGGTGATCGAAGGCGAAGGGCTGCGGGAGATGCTCTCTAAAGTTCAGTTCAGTGAT
>JBBSNR010000185.1:0-6114 GCA_038260635.1 Phormidesmidales cyanobacterium | reverse complement strand
GGCGATATCCCGATTGATCTGGGCGACTATGTGACAGCGGGCACTCAGCTCGCCACCATCACTCAAAACGAAGATCTGGATATAGAAGTCGCTGTGCCCATTGACGAAGCGCCCCGACTGCGAACCGGGATGACCGTCGAGCTGATTCCGTTTGGGGAGGATCGGGCGATCGCCAGTGGCAATATCAGCTTTGTCTCGCCCACTACCGACACCGCCACCCAAACCGTCTTAGCCAAAGCTCGCTTTTCCGCCCCGACTCAGCCCTTACAAGACGACCAGCGCCTGGAAGTAAGGATCATTTGGGATCAGCGTCCCGGCATCTTACTGCCGGCTACCGCGATTTCTCGTTTGGGCGGCCAAACCTTTGTCTTCGTCCCTGGTGAACCTGACCCAGAAGCAGCCGGTGAAACGCCTGCGGAAGGGCCGCCTGGTGGCCAGGGCAAAACGCCAGGCGAAGCTGCCGGGCCGCCGCCGATGGTCGCCCGCCTTAAGCCGGTGAAGCTAGGCGACCTGCAAGGCAACGATTATCAGGTACTAGAAGGGCTGGCTGCTGGCGATACGGTGATCACCTCTGGGTTGCTTAACCTGCGAGACGGCGTGCCGATTATGCCGCAGTCTGAGGCTGGCGGCGGGTCTGGCGGTGGAGCGGCTGGGCCGCCGGGCGGAGCCGCTCAAGACGAGTAATGATTTTAGCCATACCCATCTAGGTGACTCGTCAGCGACTCACTTAGCGCGACTTTAGATCTCAGCACCTCACGGCTCTCAGTCTATGTTTGTCAACTACTTCATTAAGCGGCCTGTCTTTGCCACTGTCTGCGCGCTGATTCTGCTGCTGGTTGGGGCAGTGAGCATTCCCACCCTGCCGATCGCGCAGTACCCAGACATCAGCCCGACGCAGGTGAACGTCAGCGCTCGCTACATCGGCGCGGATGCGGAGACCGTAGAGCGCGGCGTCACCACCGTCATTGAGCGGCAGATCAACGGCGTGGAGGGGCTGCGATACATGACCTCCAACAGCAGCAACGATGGGGCCAGCAACATTGTGGTCACCTTCGACTCGTCTCGCGATAAAGATCTCGCTGCGGTCGATGTGCAAAACCGGGTGTCGCTAGCAGAGCCGCAGCTACCCGATGCCGTTCGTCAAACGGGGGTGACCGTCTCTAAGGAAACCAGCAACATTTTGCTGGCCATGAGCCTTTACACCGATAACGACGAATATGACGATATTTTCCTCAGTAACTACGCTGACCTGTACGTGGCCGATGCGCTCAGGCGGGTAGACGGGGTCGGCAACGTACAGATTTTTGGCGAACGCACCTATGCCATGCGGCTGTGGCTAGATCCGCAGCGGCTAGCGGGTAGAGAACTTACCGCTGACGATGTAGTAACTGCCCTAAGCGAGCAAAATATTCAAGTGGGGGCCGGGCAAATTGGCCAGCCGCCCGCCCCTGACGACCAGACGTTTCAAATTGACCTGCGAGCGGAAAGCCGCCTGCAAAACGTCGATGAGTTTGAAAACTTGGTGCTCAAAACGGGAGACAGCGGCCAGTTGATTCGTCTGCGAGACGTGGGCAGAGCTGAGCTGGGGGCAGAGCGCTACAGCTCGTTTTTACGCTTTCGGGGCAAAGACGCCATTGGTCTGGGGATCTTTCAGCTACCGGGGAGTAACGCGCTAGAGGTGGCGGCGGGTGTCAAAGAGACGATCGCGGAGCTGGAAGCGGATTTCCCACCCGGTATGAAGTACGGCATCGGCTTTGATACCACAGAATACGTACGGCAGTCGCTGGTGAGCGTACTGTGGACGCTAGTTCAGGCAATTGGCCTGGTGGTGCTGGTGATCTACGTTTTCTTGCAGGACTGGCGCACGACGGTTATTCCGGCGATCACGATTCCCGTTTCGCTGGTGGCGACCTTTGCCATTGTTAAGCTATTTGGCTTTTCAATTAACAGCCTGACGCTGTTTGGCCTGACGCTGGCTACGGGCATGGTGGTAGACGACGCCATTGTGGTGGTAGAAGACATTAGCTCCAAGATCAATCAGCGCGGGCTCAACCCTGTGCAGGCGTCGATTACGGCGATGGAGGAACTCACTGGAGCGGTGATTGCCACCTCCTTAGTGCTGATGGCGGTGTTTGTTCCGGTGGCTTTTTTCCCCGGTACAACTGGGGCGCTGTACCGGCAGTTTGCGCTGACGATTGCCTTTGCGATCGCCATTTCCACCTTCAACGCGCTCACCCTCACCCCTACCCTCTCAAGCCTGCTGCTGCGGCCAAGAAGAGCGCATACGGGCTGGCGGGCAAAAGTATTTGACCCGTTTAACCGGGGGCTAGACTGGACGCGCGATCGCTATGGCCACAGCCTCGACGTGCTGACCCGGTTTAAGCCGGTGGTATTAGCCGCCTTTGTCGCTTCACTAGTGCTGACGGGCTGGCTCTACAGCACCGTCCCCTCCGCCTTTTTGCCCGATGAAGATCAGGGCTACTTCATTACGCTATTTCAGGGGCCAGAGGGGGTTTCGCTGAGCTACACCAGCGACGTGATGAGCCAGGCAGAGGAGCTGCTCTTAGAGCAGCCAGAAGTGCGGGCGACTTTTGCAGTCGGTGGCTTTGGCTTTAGCGGCAATACCGCTAACAGCGGCGTTATCTTCACCACGCTGGAGCCGTGGGGCGATCGCGACGCCTCCGCCTTTGACATCATTGACCGGGTGCGCGGGCCGCTGATGGGTACGACCGAAGCGCGAGTGTTGCCGGTGAACCCGCCGGCGATTCAAGGTCTCAGCAGCTTTGGCGGCTTTGAGTTTCAGCTGCAAGACCGGCGGGGTAACGCTGGGCTCGACAATCTAGTTGCCAATATGGGCGCAATCATGGGCGCAGCCAGTCAAAATCCTCAGCTTCAAAACGTGTTTAGCACCTACGCGGCCAGCACGCCGCAGATTGCGATCGCCGTCAACCGCGACCAGGCCAAAGCCCTCAATGTCAATATCGACGATATTTTTAGCACTCTGCAAACCAATCTGGGATCGCGCTACGTCAATGACTTTAACTTAGAAGGCCGAACCTATCGGGTCTATGTCCAAGCCGATCAGCAGTACCGATCAACGCCGGAGGATATCAATCAGCTGTATGTGCGATCGCAGACTGACGAGCTGATCCCCATGGGCAACCTGATCACGACTACTGACACCGTGGGCGCTCAGACTATTAACCACTACAACCTGTTCCGCTCGATTGCGATCAACGGTGCCCCCGCTGAAGGCGTTAGCTCTGGGGCGGCGATTCAGGCGATGGAAGGGGTTGCTGCTCAGGTTTTACCAGCGGGCTTGGGCTATGAGTGGTCCGGGACAGCGCTCGAAGAAATCGAAGGCGGCAACCAGGCCCCGATTATCTTTGGCCTGGGGATTATCCTGGTCTTTTTAGTGCTGGCCGCTCAGTACGAGAGCTATGTAGACCCGGTGATCATTCTCTTCGCGGTGCCGCTAGCGGTCTTTGGGGCACTGCTAGCTCAGACGCTGCGCGGCTTACCCAACGACATCTACTGTCAGATTGGCCTGGTGATGCTGATCGGCCTGGCCAGCAAAAACTCTATTCTGATTGTGGAATTTGCCAACCAGCTGCGCGACCAAGGCTACTCGATTACCAAAGCCGCGTTAGAAGCCGCTCAGCAGCGGATGCGGCCTATTTTGATGACCGCCATCTCGACGCTCAGCAGTATTTTCCCGCTGGTGATTGCGACTGGGGCCGGAGCGGGCAGCCGTCAGTCTCTGGGCACAGCCGTCTTTGGTGGAATGCTGGTGGCAACGTTCTTAAGTCTGTTTGTAGTGCCAATTCTCTACATTGTGATTAAGCAGCTGGGCGATGGCCGTTCGGGGCCTCATCCTAGCGATCGCGCCACCACCGCAGATTCAGACGATCGCGCCGCACCCGTACCTGCCGGGGTCTATCAGGCTCGCAGCGATGGCCATCAGCCACCCAGCCCGCAGGCACCTACGACTTAGGGCCATCCTATTGAACTAGACAAGCTGTCTTTTGACCCTGCGCCTAGAAACGCGCACTATAGTATTGGTCACTTTGCTGAGGCACAGCATGTCGGCCAGAAGCCTTATGGGACAACAGGCAAAGTGACTCGCGGATCTCGAATGCATCCGAGATCCGCTATGTAAGGTGCTAGACAGTTTATCTCTTTTCATAATTGATGATGGCCATTTACCAGGTTTGCAAAGCTGTGGTTGCCAGCGCAGCGATCGCCAGTGTCACGCTGCTCACCGTTAGCTGTAGCCCCTCTGTAGAGACAGGCGCAGGCACGGATGCAGAAAGCACTGCCGCAGCCGACACCTCTACTGATGCCCAAAGTCAGGTGATGGCAGGCGAGATGGATCATGGTGAAATGGATCATGGCGAAATGGAAAGCGGAATGGAGCATGGTGATGCCCATAGCCACCATGACAAGATGCTCGAAATCCCGGCGGGTAGGCCTGTTCCCGAGCTCACTGTGCGAGTAGATCCCGACCCGGTGCGCGGCTGGAATCTTTACGTGAGCACAACCAACTTTGAATTTGCTCCTGAGAAAATCAATAGCGAGAGCAATCCGAGCGAAGGTCACGCCCACCTCTATATCAACGGTGAATCGGCGCAGCGCATCTATGGCAACTGGACTCACTTAGCCGAACTCCCGCCTGGCGAAGCCGAGCTGCGGGTGACCCTTAATGCCAACGGTCACGAAACTTTGGCCACTCAGGGCAATCCTATCGAAGAGACCGTGACTGTAGACGTTGACGAACCTAATTAGCCTGCTGATACTCGCTTCATTATGCCCAGCCCTTTAGACCTATGGTTAATAGCAGCCCTGGGTTTTCTGGGGAGTTTTGGTCACTGCGTCGGCATGTGTGGCCCGGTGACGGCTGCCTTTGCGCTTTCCCATCAAAACCAGTTTGAGTCGGGGCAGCCTGATCCAGACTCGTCTCCTCAGGCTCGGTCAGTGCGATCGCATCTCTGGTTCCACACCCTGCTCAATCTCGGTCGGCTGCTGAGCTATGCGCTGGTCGGCGCAGGCATCGGTGCACTTGGCTCGGTGGTGTTTGCAAGCGGCCAGATGGCCGGGGTCGGCTCTGCCCTGAGGCGCAGTATTGCCATGCTCACTGGCGTCATGCTGATCTGGTTTGGCCTGACTCAGGCCAGCCCTGGCGCCTTGCCTGCCTTGCCCTTTCTCAATCCGGCTCAGCGGCTTCATGAGCGGCTCAACCAGGCCATGAGCACCGTCTCTAGTCAATCGGCTTCTCTACTTACCCCACTGCTGCTGGGCCTGCTTTGGGGACTGATTCCCTGCGGGTTTCTCTACGCCGGGCAGCTGCGGGCTGCTGAAACTCAGAGCCTGGTGGGCGGGGCGGCAATTATGCTGGCTTTTGGGCTAGGGACGCTGCCTGCGATGCTGGCGACCGGGGTAACCACTTCGCTGCTAAGCCGCGATCGCCGCTCCCAACTTTTCCGCTGTGGTGGCTGGCTCACCGTGATCATCGGCACGCTGCTGCTGGTGCGCACAGGCGACACAATGAGCGACTACAGCGGCCACGCTGCTCTGCTCTGTTTGATTTTGGCGCTGATTGCTCGGCCCATCAGCCGCTTTTGGCCTGCCCTGTTGCGCTACCGGCGAGGGCTGGGCGTGGGGGCTTTTGCGCTGAGCTGTCTGCATTTGCTGCACATGGTTAGCCACACGTGGAACTGGCAGTTCCAGGCCCTACAGTTTATGCTGCCGGCGCATCAGGTGGGCGTGTGGCTGGGCGCGATCGCGCTAATGCTGATGCTGCCTGGGGCGCTGACCAGCTTTGACCGGGCTCAAAAGGCGCTGGGTAACCGCTGGCGAAAGCTGCACTTGCTCAGCGTTCCAGCCTTATTACTGGTGACTGGGCATACGATTTTAGTCGGCTCTCACTACTGGGGGGCGGTGGCGATCTGGCAAAATCAGGCTCGGGTAGCTGGCTTACTCACCGCTGTGGGGCTGGTATTTGCGGTGCGATCGCGCCAAACCTGGTCTTTGCTTTCCTTAGAAAAACACTATGCGCCTCCTCAAAGTCACCCGCGCTCGTCGCTATCTGGCGATGGCAACTGCTGCCAGTCTGAT
>JBBSNR010000184.1:0-6129 GCA_038260635.1 Phormidesmidales cyanobacterium | reverse complement strand
TGGGGGGATGAAGTAGCGATCGCCCACGGCTGCCCCCTCCATATTTTTTTTGCCGAGATGAGGGGGCCGCACACCATGCACATCTAGCAGATAAGCCGACAGATCGCCCAGACCTCGCGCTGACATATAGGCACAGTCATAGCCTGCTGAACGCACCCGGCGGCGATAGCGACCCTCAAAACCGCCTTCCAACGGCATTCGCACGCCCAAAGCGCCAGCCATTTCCAAATCACGAGTGAACTTATTGCCCAATGCAAGCAGTGCCATAGTAAATCAGCCGTATAGAAGGGGACACAGAAGCCATCCTACTTCATAAACCCAATCCAGGAAAATAACTCTAAGGGGCAGTAGGGGCAAGCTAAGCAAAGGCCTGGCAAATAGCTAAACGGCATTCATAAAGCTAAATCTATAGAGACCCAAAGCATAGAAAAAGCCAAAGATAGAAACTGATTCTCCGGGCAAGTCCCCAGCATCAGGATCTTGCGGTATGATACGAATCCTCTCGTACGCGAAGTAACGTTATAGCTATGTCGCCAGTCAGCGCTGAGTTTTTTCTCAAAAGCTGTAGACACAGTTATGAAAACGTGTATGATTAGAGACTGTCGCCGTCAAACGGATACTAGAGGAAATCGGCTCTTTGTCTAAAGATGCCTTTCGAAAAAGCAGTGTGGCGCAAACATCAGGTGGCGCAAACTGATTCTGAAGCATCCTCCAAGTCTGAGGCGAAAAGGTAAACCCTTGTTTGAGCGGGTCCGTTAAGTCGGGTTGCTAACGCAGGTTCTACCGAGTGATTTCCAGTGTGGCTGAGCGTAGTAGCTGCTGATTTTTCCTGAAGCTTACGAGCAGATAGGAAAGGAGAGTCAGTTGCTTCTGCTGCTAGCTGGTTGTGTTGTGTCCAAAGGCATAGCGATGAATGCTTAGTTCATCGCTGCTCTTGGCGTCGTGAAGCGGAGACAAAGATTAGTGTCTGTCGGGATTCTTGGTACCAAACTGGGCATGACCCAGGTGTTTGACGAGATTGGCAATGCTGTGCCAGTGACTGTCATTCAGGCTGGCCCTTGCGTGGTGACGCAGATAAAGACAAAGCAGACAGACGGCTATTCGTCTGTACAGCTTGGCTTTAAAGAGGTCAAAGAGAAGGCGCTAAACCGGCCCAAGCTGGGTCACTTAGCGAAATCTGGAGCTTCCCCTGTACGTCATCTTCGGGAATACCGAGTCGATGAGACAGAAGGGTTTGAGATTGGTCAGGCGTTAGCTGCGGATCGATTTGAAGCAGGTCAGCTCATAGATGTGAGCGGCATCAGCATCGGTAGGGGCTTTGCGGGCAACCAAAAGCGCAATAACTTTCGGCGAGGGCCGATGGCTCACGGCTCTAAGAACCACCGAGCTCCAGGCTCTATTGGTGCCGGGACGACGCCAGGCCGGGTCTATCCTGGCAAGAAAATGGCAGGTCATATGGGCAGCAAACGGGTGACCGTTCGCAAGCTGAGCGTAGAGAGAGTAGATAGCGATCGCAATCTGCTTCTCGTCAAAGGGGCTGTTCCTGGCAAGCCCGGCACACTGCTAAGTATTGTGCCTGCAAACATTGTTGGACAGCAGACTGGGCAATAGCCTACAGATATCGTCGGGCGGTAGGCCAAAGGATACATTATGGTTGATTGTGTAATTAAAGACTGGCAGGGAGAAGAGGCAGGCACAGCCACCTTAGATCTCAAAGTTGCCAACGAAGAAAATGCGCCACATATCGTCCACCGGGCGCTGGTGCGTCAAATAAATAATGGTCGTCAGGGCAACGCCTCCAGCAAGACTCGCTCTGAAGTGCGGGGTGGTGGTCGCAAGCCCTGGAGACAAAAAGGAACGGGCCGGGCGCGGGCAGGCTCCATTCGCTCTCCGCTCTGGAGAGGGGGCGGTGTGATCTTTGGCCCCAAGCCTCGCGACTACACCACTAAGATGAACCGCAAAGAGCGTCGGTTGGCTCTGCGGACTGCCTTCTTGAGCTGCGCTGAAGACATGGTCGTCGTTCAAGACTTTGTCAGCGAACTTACCCAGCCTAAAACCAAGGAAATGTTAGCCGCTATTGACCGATGGGGCGTCGATAGCACCGCTAAGATTTTGATGATTACGCTTGAAAAGAATGAGACGCTTCACCGTTCGGTACGCAACGTGCCAACTATTAAGCTGATCTCTGCGGTCAATCTCAATATCTATGACATTTTGCACGCCGATAAAATCGTCGTGACAGCCTCTGCCCTTGAGAAAATCCAGGAGGTATACGGTGAGTAAGCGATTTGAAGCGTACGAACTGCCCGACATTATTCGCAAGCCGCTGATTACAGAAAAGGCGACCATCGCGCTAGAGAATAACCAGTACACCTTTGAGGTAGCGCCAAAGGCGACCAAGCCTCAAATCAAAGACGCCATTGAAGAACTCTTTGAAGTGAGCGTGGTCGGCATCAGCACTCAAAACCCACCTCGCAAGAAGCGCCGAGTAGGTCAGTTTATCGGTCACCGGGCGACTTATAAGCGAGCTGTAGTCACACTGGCTGAGGGCGACACCATCACGCTCTTCCCAGATGTATAGACTCCCCCTTACCCCCTTCTTTCCCCAGACGTAACTAAGCGAAGACAAAGCAAATCATGGGCATTCGCTCCTATCGACCACTAACGCCAGGCACGCGCGAGCGTACCGTTTCTGACTTTTCTACGATCACCGCAGATAAGCCTGAAAAGTCGCTGACCTACTCGGTTCACCGCCCCAAAGGGCGAAATAACCGGGGGGTGATTACCTGTCGCCATCGCGGCGGCGGTCATAAGCGGCTGTACCGCCAGATTGACTTCAAGCGCGACAAGCGCAACATTCCCGCGAAAGTCGCCACGATTGAGTACGATCCCAACCGCAACGCTCGGATCGCCCTAATAAATTATCAGGACGGCGAAAAGCGCTATATTCTTCACCCGATTGGCCTAGCCGTAGGTGACT
Source organism: Phormidesmidales cyanobacterium (assembly GCA_038260635.1). Classification (GTDB taxonomy): domain Bacteria; phylum Cyanobacteriota; class Cyanobacteriia; order Phormidesmidales; family Phormidesmidaceae; genus Phormidesmis. Next base: position 3,149 of record JBBSNR010000184.1, on the reverse strand, counting down.
CGATCATCGCCAGTGAAGACGCCCCGTTTGAAGTGGGTAATGCACTGCCGCTGCACCGAATTCCTTTAGGTACGACAGTTCACAATGTGGAGCTAGTCGCTGGTAAAGGCGGGCAGATGGTGCGAGCAGCGGGTGCCGGAGCGCAGCTAGTCGCAAAAGAAGGTGGCTATGTCACTCTAAAGCTGCCCTCTAGTGAAGTACGAATGGTTCGCCGTGAGTGCTACGCCACGATTGGTCAGGTCGGCAACGTTGAGCATCGCAACCTTACTTTGGGTAAAGCAGGCCGTAAGCGCTGGGCCGGTCGTCGCCCGGAAGTGCGCGGCAGTGTGATGAACCCGGTAGACCACCCCCATGGGGGTGGTGAAGGGCGTGCGCCGATTGGTCGCAGCGGTCCGGTGACGCCTTGGGGTAAGCCAGCGCTTGGCTACAAGACCCGGAAGAAGAAAAAAGGCAGCGACGCGCTGATTGTACGGCGACGGCGACGGTCTTCTAAGCGTGGCCGTGGCGGTCGTAACGCTTAAGGTTTAGGACTTCAGTTTCACACAGGTTCAGTTTCACAGGTTCAGTTTCACAGATTCAGTTTCTAGGCTAAATAGCATGTCTCGTTCCCTCAAGAAGGGGCCATTCGTGGCGGATCACCTTCTCACCAAAATTGAAAAGCTCAATGCGAAGAACGAAAAGCAGGTGATTAAAACCTGGTCTCGCGCTTCGACCATTATTCCTCAGTTCATCGGTCATACGGTGGCTGTGCACAATGGCCGTCAGCATGTGCCCGTCTTTATCAATGAGCAGATGGTGGGTCACAAGCTGGGCGAATTCGCCCCGACTCGGACCTTTCGGGGCCATGCTAAAAGCGATAAAAAGGCACGGCGCTAGAGGAGTTTACATCCATGATCGATATTGATTCAGATTTACAAGTAAAGGCAACGGCTAAGTTCGTGCGGATGTCGCCTCGCAAAGTGCGCCGTGTCCTTGACCAGATTCGGGGTCGCTCTTATCGCGAAGCGCTGATTATGCTCGAATTCATGCCCTATAAGTCTTGCGAGCCGATCCTTAAGGTTTTGCGCTCGGCGGTCGCCAATGCGGAGCACAATAACGGGCTCGACCCGGTCGAACTGTATATCAGTGAAGCCTATGCCGACCAGGGGCCTGTCTTAAAGCGCTTTAGGCCTCGCGCTCAGGGACGAGCCTATCAAATTCGCAAGCCAACGTGTCATATTGCGATCGCCGTCGCCCCCGGCACCGAAGCATAGCCGCCCCCGCGCACCATCAACCCCGTCTAACAAAGCCGTTTTCTAAGGAGTACATCAGTGGGACAGAAGATTCACCCTACCGGTCTTCGTCTTGGCATCACCCAGGAGCATCGCTCCCGCTGGTATGCCGACAAAAACCGTTATCCAGCCCTGCTCAAAGAGGATCATGAGATTCGTCAGTATGTTGAGAAAAACCTGGCCAACGCCGGTATTTCAGAAGTACATATTGAGCGCAAAGCCGATCAAATCGATCTAGAAGTGCGCACCGCGCGGCCTGGCGTAGTAGTTGGTAGAGGCGGCGCAGGGATCGAAGCGCTGCGAGTCGGTCTACAAAACCAGATTAAAGACAGCAGCCGCCAGATCAGAATTAATGTGGTCGAAGTGGCCCGCGTTGATGCCGATGCCGGATTGATCTGCGAATACATCACGCAACAGCTAGAGCGCCGGGTCTCTTTTCGCCGGGTCGTGCGCCAGGCGATTCAACGGGCACAGCGAGCTGGCGTTGAGGGCATCAAAATTCAGGTGAGCGGTCGGCTAAACGGCGCTGAAATTGCTCGCACCGAGTGGACTCGCGAAGGCCGGGTGCCTCTGCATACGCTGCGGGCCAATATTGACTACGCCTATCGCACGGCTCAGACCACTTACGGCATCTTGGGCGTCAAAACCTGGGTGTTTAAAGGTGAAGTGATTCCGGGTCAGGAAAACCAGCCTGAAGATACTAAGTCTCAGCCCCGTCGTCGTCAGCCTCGCCGCCGGCAGCAGTTTGAAGATCGCTCTAACGAGTCGTAAATCCGCTTTGCCGACAGCTCTTGCCGCTATTTTTCAGTGTAATCAATCATGTTAAGCCCAAGAAGAACAAAATTTAGAAAGCAGCATCGCGGTCGGATGCGCGGCATGGCCCACCGAGGCAACGAAATCAATTTCGGTCAGTTTGCCTTGCAGGCGACTGAGCCTTCGTGGATGACCTCGCGCCAGATCGAAGCGGCTAGACGAGCCATGACTCGCTATATTCGTCGCGGCGGCAAGATCTGGATTCGGGTCTTTCCAGATAAGTCGGTGACGATGAGAGCCGCTGAAACCCGGATGGGTTCGGGTAAAGGTAACCCAGAATTTTGGGTGGCGGTGATCAAGCCGGGCCGTGTGGTCTTTGAAATTGCTGGCGTTACTGAAGAAATTGCTAGGGAAGCCATGCGATTAGCCTCCTTTAAGCTCCCCTTTAAGACCAAATTCATTGCGAAAGACAGCGAGGAGGGCTAATTCTAATGGCATTGACAAAAGTTACAGAGATTAGAGCGCTAAGCGACGAAGAAATCACGACAGAGATTACCCGAATCAAGCGAGAGCTGTTCGATTTGCGATTTAAGAAGGCCACCCGGCAAATGGAAACCGGCTTTCATCAGTTTCCGCACACGCGCCGTCAGCTAGCTCAGCTGATGACTATCCAGAGAGAGCGGCAGCTAGCAGCAGCGGCTGAGCCAGTGAGCGAGACAGTGACCGAGACAGCGGCCCTGGGAGAGGCTTAAAGAACTATGGCAACGAAAGAAAGAATTGGCCAGGTGGTCAGCGACAAGATGGATAAGACAGTGGTGGTCGCGGTGGAAACCCGAGTTCAGCACCCTAAGTACGGCAAAATTATGGTGCGCACTCAGCGCTATAAAGCCCACGACGAGGAAAACAACTGCAAAACGGGCGATCGCGTCAAGATCAGCGAGACTCGCCCGCTCAGCCGCACCAAACGGTGGGTTGTGGCCGATATCCTCAGTTCTTCAAACGTATAGAGCCAGACAGCTAAGGCGAGGATAAAACCATGATTCAGCAAGAGACCTATCTAAACGTAGCCGACAACAGCGGTGCCCGTAAGCTGATGTGCATTCGAGTGCTGGGCGGGCGTAAGCA
>JBBSNR010000183.1:0-6140 GCA_038260635.1 Phormidesmidales cyanobacterium | reverse complement strand
CTGGTGAGCAGCATTTTGAACTCATCCGGCTGCTGTCGCCAGGCTTTATATTCGTCGGGGTACTGGGCCTCAACATCCACAAACGATTTGGACTCCCACAGGGGCAGATTGATCTCTTTGAGGCGATCCGTAAACTGAATAGGCGGTAGCTGGCTGCCCTGGCTGCTCATGGTTTCGACAATGAGCTCACAGGTGCGGCGGGCTCGCTCGAGCGGACTGGCATACACTGCATCCAGGCTTAAGTTGCCTAGCGTTTCACCAACTTTGCGGGCCTGCTGCTCTCCCAAGTCGGTGAGCACAGCCGTATCGTGGTGGCCCTGGATAATGCGGTTAAGGTTGGAGGTGCTTTGCCCGTGACGAACGATAATAACTCTGGTTTTCAACGGATCTGCCCTCGCCAGTGGATATGCCAGAGCTATCTTACACTGGCCGTCTTAAACTGTCCGTCTTAAAATGCGGAGATGGAGAGGATTGTCACCTATAGTCCGGCCTATACGCTAGTGCCGACTTACGAATGCTTTAATCGCTGCACTTACTGCAACTTTCGCCGCGACCCTGGCCAAGATGAATGGATGAGCTTGGCAAAGGCTCAAGAGATTTTAGACGGGTTACCGTCTGATCAGGTGATCGAAATTTTGATCTTGAGCGGTGAGGTGCATCCGCAAAGTAGACGCCGCTCAGACTGGTTTCAACGTATTTATCAGCTCTGTGAACTGGCGCTGGCGAAGGGATTTTTGCCGCATACCAACGTAGGGCCACTCAGCTACGCAGAAATGTCGCAGCTACAGCAGGTCAATGTTTCGATGGGCCTGATGGTGGAACAGGTAACGCCAGCTCTGCTGAAGACGGTGCACGCGCGTGCGCCGAGCAAGCTGCCTGAGGTGCGGTTGCAGCAGCTAGAATTTGCTGGAAAGCTAGGGATTCCGTTTACAACCGGGCTGCTGTTGGGGCTGGGTGAGACGGTGGACGATTGGCAGGAGAGTTTGGCGGAGATCGCCCAGTCTCACCAAACCTGGCACCACATTCAAGAAGTCATCTTGCAACCCCACCAGCCCGGCCAGACTCAGGCAGAGATGCGATCGCCCTGCCACGGCCTGGCCCTACTAAAAGCCGTAAAAATCGCTCGCGAGATTCTACCGGCTGACATCACCCTCCAAATCCCGCCCAACCTGATCCGCTCAGATGCTGCCCTACTAGACTGCATCAAAGCAGGCGCTCGCGACCTGGGCGGCATTGGCCCCATTGACGAAGTCAACCCCGATTATGACCATCGCCGCCGCGAGTCCACAGAGGCGCTTTTAAAGGCTCAAGCGTGGATTCTACGGCGGCGACTGCCGGTGTATGAAAAGTATGACGATTGGCTGAGCGATCGCCTGAAAACAGCGGTGCAAAAGTGGCGCTAAACGATACTAAACACGCCCGCGCAGCATTTGAGCCATTTCGTTTTGCTTAGGCGACTGCTCCAGGGCGGTCTCCTCAGTAATCCGCCCAGATTCGTACAGCGCGTATAGCGACTGGTTCATTGTGCACATGCCGTCGAAGGTACAGTTGGGCAAAATCGCCTCAACTTCATCGAGCTGACCGCGCAAAATGTAGTCTTTAATCGCGTCTGTATTGATCAAGATTTCGTGGAAGGCGGCGCGTTTGCCATCGGTGGTACGGCAAAGGCCCTGCGCGACGACGCCGATCAGCGATTCGGCGATCGCCACTCTGATCGGCGCTTGCTGCTCGGGCTCATACATACCCAAAATTCGCTCGACAGTCTTCACAGCACTGTTGGTGTGCAGCGTTCCAAAGACCAGGTGACCGGTTTGGGCAGCTTTGAGCGCAGTTTCGATGGTTTCGCGATCGCGCATTTCCCCCACCAGAATAATATCCGGGTCTTCCCGCAGAGACGCCTTCAGCGCGTGGCTAAACTTGCGGGTATGAACACCGACCTCTCGCTGCTTGATCAGCGATTTGCGGCTGGTGTGCACAAATTCCACCGGGTCTTCGATGGTGATAATGTGCTTGGGCATCTCCTTATTGATGTAGTCAATCATCGCCGCCATCGTGGTCGATTTACCCGAACCCGTCGGCCCCGTCACCAAAATCAGACCCTTGTGATAGTGACACATGTCTCTAATCACAGACGGCAGATTGAGCTGCTGCATGGTCAAAATTTCCACCGGAATCAGTCGCATGACGATAGCCGGGCCATTGAGACTGTCGAAAATATTAATCCGCACTCGGGAGAAATCGTACTGGGCCGCCCCGTCAAAATCGAGCGTCTCTCTGAATTCAACAATCTGTTCTGGCGTCAAGATTTCTGCTAGCCAGCTGTCGAATGCCTCAGGGGTGGTTTTGGGATAGTCAGTCGCCGTAATTTCTCCCCGGTTGCGGTAGCGGGGAATTTCACCCACCCCTACATGAATATCTGAATAGCCTTTATCAAATGCTTCGCGAATAATTTTTGCTAACGTGGGGCCACCGCCCACAGCAGCACTCACCGGCAAAGGGGGTGGCGCTGCTGCCCGATGCCCCGCAGCGCGAGCCGGCGGTGGCTGCACCATTTCTGTCTGAGGACCGACTTGGCCTTGAAGGGGAATTGCCCGAGGTGGGGGCGGTGGCGGCATAGCGGGTCTAGGTGGCGGTGCAGGTGGCGATTGCAGATTGCTCATAGGGCCTTTCAAAAGTAGTGCTTCAGTAATCGTTAGCGGAGTCGGTAAACCTTTGTATAAGAGGCAGACCACGCGAGTTAAAGTTTGCCCACAATCTCGCCGAAAACTTTTACCCGACACTTCTTGTGTAGAGACAAACCCCATCTGACCACAACCTCAGCTCAGCAAAGCGTGCGCAAACATATTGACGTTCATCCCTTTTTTCCTATGCTCGAATGACGGCGATCGCTCGCCCCTGAGCCGTCATTGCCTGCTCTACCGCTGTGCGCTGTGCGATCGGCGCTAACCCACTCCGCCGATCAAAAACAACTAGCCAACCCTGCCTCAGCCCCAGCCCAGCCAGGTACTTATCCAATTGCTCTAGACCTGCCAGCAAAGGATCCGGTCGATTCTGCCGCCACACCTTCAGCTCCATTGCAACGACGGTGTCGCCGTAGCGCAAGCACAAATCCATCCGCCCACTGCCAATCGCATACTCTCTTTCTAAGGTACCGCCGCCATTCACCACCCGATGCAAAAATGCCATCGTTACCAGGTGAGGCGCAATCTCGTGGTAAGGCGCACTCTTCATCAGCGGCTCGCCGTGCTGTCGCCAGAAGGCTAAAAACGCTGACAACAACTTGTCAGCATTCAGCTGTCCGTCAGCTTGCAGCCAGCTAGGTTGAATCACCGGCAAACTATCCTGTGGTCCCTGTGCCAACACTCTTGGCAGCACTTCGCGATATATCGGATTGGCAATCGAGAGACCGCCTGCCGGATCGCGCCTCACTAATCCTAAATCGACTAAAAACTGACGATCATCTGCCGCGATAATTCCTAAGTCTTGTCCGGCCAGCATTGGCTCTATGACAGCGCGGACTCGGGGCTCCCTCAAGCGCTCAGCCAAGCTATCTAAGTGGGTATCTTGCCGCGTAATCAAACGCTCTTTGGCATCGTGAATGTGGCTAACTTCAATCGGCTGCGAACTATCGCTCACCAGCTCTTCTACTGCCTCTTTAGCTAGGGCATTGACCAGCCACGGCTGGCCTTGAGTCAGTTCGAAGACAGTCTCTGTCGCTTCGTCGGTAAAGCGTTGGCCAGTATCGGCAGTGTGCTGGGCATAGAGCTCAGCAACTTCTAATGCAGTAAAGTTTCGCAGCGTCAGTGACTTCACTTTAATATTAAAAGGACTAGCCGTGTTCAACCGGCTGCTGCCCCCTGCGGCGACTTTGTAGTCTCTCACGTCTCGCAGTCCGACTAAAGCTAGCGCATAGGGAAAGCCATCTGGCCGATTTGGGAAGCCATCTCTCAGCTGACGCAGTACCGAAATGAGAACGCTGTCTTGCAGTGAGTCAATTTCATCAATGAAGACAACGAGAGGGCGTGGGGAATGCCGTGCCCAAGCACTCAGCGCCGAACCTATCTGCCGACCGGAAGGAGACTCTGGCCATATCGGAGGCTGTAAGTAGGTGGGCAACCGAAATTGCGCCGCGCCGCGCCACGCCCCTAAAATAGCTAGCTCTGCCGCATCTAGATTGTCCACAAAAGCGGCTCCTACTTCTACAGAGACCATCACTGCCGCATACTGTCCGCTTTCGGTGAGCGCCTGAGCTAGAGAAAGCATGGCCGTTGTTTTGCCTGTTTGACGGGGGGCGTGCAGCACGAAGTATCCCTGCTGATCGATTACGCGCTGAAGCTGCGGCAATCGGGCCAGAGGAGAGAGCATGTAGTGAATATCTGCTTTGCAGGGGCCAGCAGTATTAAACCAGCGAGCCATTTTAAGGGGGAGCTTGGATAAGCTGTCAGGACGCCTATAGTCTAGCCTGTTCTTGTCAGGGGAAGGTTTTGCGCCGTTCGTTCTAAAGCAGAGTCTCGCAATACTCATCTAATTCAGCAATGAACTGATCTTTAGAGGCTGCTGGGAGAAAAGACGCTTGAAAAGAGTTTTTAGCGAGCTGATATAGCTCTTGCCCAGTCAAATTTAGAGCTGACTGCACTGCCTGATAGTTTTCGGCAATATAGCCGCCAAAATAGGACGGGTCGTCAGAATTTACCGTCGCGCAAAGGCCCAGGCTCAACAGCTGCTTAAGGTTGTGTTCTGCCATCGAATCAAACACCTTGAGCTCCACGTTAGAGAGTGGGCAAACTGTTAGCGGAATTTGTTTTTCTGCCAGATAGTCGAGCAGTGCCGGATCTTCCATAGAGCGAACGCCGTGATCGATACGAGAGACGTTGAGTAGGTTAATCGCCTCCCAAACGTACTCGGGTGGCCCTTCTTCGCCAGCATGGGCGACGGTCAAAAAGCCTTCTTCTCTGGCGCGGTCAAAAACGGCTTGAAACTTAGAAGGGGGATTGCCTTGTTCAGCCGAATCTAAGCCGACGGCGACCATACTCTCCTTGTAAGGGAGTGCCGCTTCTAAAGTCGCAAGGGCTTCTTCAGCGCTGAGATCGCGCAAGAAGGAGAGAATGAGCTGACTGGAAATGCCCAGCTTCGCCTTGCCATCTTTTAAGGCTTGGCTGATGCCCTCATAAACGATTTCAAAGGCAATTCCTCTGGCAGTGTGAGTCTGCGGATCGAAAAATATTTCTGTGTGACGCACGTTTTGAGCAGCGGCTTTTTGCAGGTAGGCCCATGTCAGATCATAAAAGTCTTGTGCTTGCTGTAAGACTTCTGACCCCTGATAGTAAATGTTGAGGAAAGATTGCAAGTCTTCAAAGTTATAGGCTTCTCTGATTTCTGACACCGATTTATAGGGTAAATCTATGCCGTTTCGCTGGGCCAGCCCAAACATCATCTCTGGCTCTAGCGTGCCTTCTATATGCAGGTGCAGCTCGGCTTTGGGTAAGCCCTGAATAAATTTTTCCATGATTGTCGATAAATCGTTACAGAGATCGTTGCGCCTGCTAGCTGTGTAAAAGTATCGTTAAATAAAGGACTCATTCTGCAACATTGCGTACAGTATGGTTATAAATCTCAAAGCAGGATTAATAAACTGCTGGCCTGAGGCAATTTACTCACTCAATGGATTTGTATAGCGTTAAAACCTATTTGCGCCCGCAGTCATTCACGGAGGTATCCGATTGGCAGCGTGACTGGAACTGGCTGGCTGGCGGCACCTGGATTTTTAATGAAGCCCAGCCCCAGGTGAAAACTCTGGTGGATATGCAGCAGCTCGACTGGTCAGAGATAGAAGTGACTTCAGAGGGGCTATCAATTGGCGCGACCTGCATTCAAAACGATTTGCTAGACTTCTCTTTTTCCGCTGACTGGCAGGCGACAGAAGCGCTTAAAGATGCCGTGCGAGAACTGGCTTCATTCAAGCTATCTCATGCGGCTACCGTGGGCGGAAATATTTGCTTGGCCCTGAGCGCCAGTACTTTTGCCCCGGCGATGGTCGCGCTCAAGGCTAAATACGAAGTTTGGCGGCTCAATGGCGATCGCTATTTTATTAAGGCTGCCGACTTTCAAACCGCGCCTCAGCAGACAATATTGCAGCCGGG
>JBBSNR010000182.1:0-6143 GCA_038260635.1 Phormidesmidales cyanobacterium | reverse complement strand
GTCTGTACGGAGCACCCACGAAATTTTGATGGCAGAGGCGCTCAGCCAGGTCTAGGCGCAAATTTAAGCACAGTGGCGCTATTCAAACGCTTCGAGCTGCTCTAGCTTCAGCCACATGTTGGGCGTCGGCACCCGGCCAAATTTGACTAAGGCGTAGTCATCGCGGGTGTCTAAAATTTCGCCTTGGGTTTCAAACACATACTTGGAGAGGCGGCGATCGCTAGCCTGCGCTTCCAGACTGTTTTCAAACTTATCTCGTACCAGACGAACAAAGTCCCCTTTTTTGACGGGCATGGCTTTCTCTCACAGTGGGTTGGCAACATCTACTCCGCCCCATTGTACCGCTCTAGTAGCCTGCCTTTGGCACCGCCTACCGCTGGCACCGTGGGCAGTAGTGCGCCGAGCGCCCCGCCAGCTTTAGCCGGGCGATGGGGCTACCGCACACCCGGCAAGGTTCGCCCTCTCGGTTGTAGACCCAGGCGACGCCGCCGTAGTTGCCATTGATGCCGTGAACATCGCGGAAATCGCTAAAGGTGGTGCCGCCTGACTCAATGCTGGTCGTCAATACCTGCAAAATGGCTTCATGGAGTCGGGCAATTCGTCGTTTGCCCAAGCGATCGCACACCACTTTAGGCCGAATGCCGCTGATAAACAGCGCTTCATCCGCATAAATATTGCCGATGCCCGCCACCAGCCGCTGATCTAGGAGGGCATTTTTAATCGGGCGCTGGCGGCCTTTAAAGGCCGCCGCCAGATAGCTCGTCGAAAAATCTTCGGCAAAAGGCTCAGGCCCTAGCCGCTGCAAACCCGTCATGACGCTCTCTACAGGCTGGTGAGGCGGCACCCACCACAGCCGCCCAAAAGTGCGCTGATCGACATACCGGAGTTCTCGGTCCCGATCAAAAAACAGCCGCACCCGGCAGTGAGACTGCACCGTTTCAGTCTGAGAAACCCAAAGCAGCTGACCGGTCATGCGCAAATGGACGCCCAGCCAGCCAGCGGGCTGATTATCTTGAACCTGATTATCTTGAACCGGCTTGTGTTGAGGCTGCTCGCCTCCATTTAAAGCGGCAGCTGCTGTTGAGCCAGAGCGCCGCAGTTCACCCAGCAAATACTTGCCGCGCCGGTGCCAGCGCCAAATTTCACTGCCGACTATACCCGCCAAAAACTCATCAGCCCGCTCAGGGTAAGCAACGCTACGCGCTAAGCGTACGTCTCCTCCTCGAACCGGCTGATTCAGCGAGACTCGATTGAGCCCCAAGCGGACAGTTTCTACTTCTGGTAGCTCAGGCACGCTACAGCTAGCTAATTGGCACCTTCACCCGGAATGTCACCCTCGGGAGGCGATGTTTTTCTCCCAGCGGCAGGAGCAGACTTCTTAGCAGCAGGCTTTTTAGTTGCCTTCTTCTTAGGGGCCTCTATTTCTTCCAGCTCAAACTCGCCAAAGTTGTTGGTGCTGACGCCTGCGTAGTTCACTTTATCAAAGCGCACCACAACCGGGTACTTAATCCCGCTCTGATCGACTGAAGCAACATTGCCAACATCCCGAAACCAGTAAGACTCTGGACGGAGAATTCTAACTTTAGAACCACGCTGAACCATGAATACTAACCCTCTCAAACGTTATGTAAAATCGGTCGTGACCGAGCAAGCCACTCGTTACTAAGGTTACTACTCAGCTGGGAAGAACTCTCGCTTTTGCGGTTTAAGTTTTATTGCTACAAAAAGATAACTTTTACAAAGGCTAAAAACATTAGCCTATTGAGCTTTACAAAGTTCTTCTAGGTGCAGGTATGGGCGGCAAAGCGACAGGGGGTAAGCCAACAGGCGGTAAAGCCGCCTGAGTATCTGCCGCCGCTGGGCTAGCTGAGGGGCCGCTGCTGTCTGTTGAGATCGGGCGAGACACTTCAACGCCATTCTCTTCTAGGATCACCCGAGGTTCAAAGGCCAGCGTATCGATGCGCTTAACCCGTACTCTGCCGCCAGCGATGCGATCGCCCACCCGGACATATCGCTCAGGTTCGCTGCCAGAGCGCACAATCGCATAGGGTTCATTACCCAGCTGAACCACCCCAGAAACCGATATCGTCGGGGCAATTACCGGCTGCGGAATCGGCGGCAGCGCTGCCCGCGGAGAAGGCAGCACCAGAGGTCTATTGTTAGGCTGTACGCGCACGGGCGGGGGCAGCGGCGCAGGTCGGCTCGCCACTGCTCTAGTAGTGGTGGCACCAGAACTACCAGCAGCAGCATTCCCAGCTGTGTTAGCGCCTGCATTAGAAGTCGAGACTCCGCCATTACCTGCCGCTGCCACTGGAGATACAATCGTCAATGGCGCAGGCGGGATAGCCAGACTAGCGAAAGGATCGGTCCGGCTACGCTCGATCTGCTGAGTCCGAGCATTGGGATCGGTCGAGCGAATCAGGTCAGGGGCCGCAACAGTCACTCCCACGGGTTCTACAGTTGGGTCGGTAAAGTCCTCAGCCCCCTCACCTGTCGGCGCAGCAGCGATACTGTCACCGTTCTCATCGGTAGCCAGCGGATCGATGACCACAGCATCTTCGCGGTTAAAAAATTGGCAACCCGTCAGTGAAAGGGTTGCAAGTGAAACGAGCAGCAGACGCCGCATGTCTGATCCCTCCTGGGAGTGGTTAAAAAAAGCAACGGGCTAGCCCGAAAACCTGACAAACTCAGCTGAAATGCCCATCATTAAGTTGAGCTGACAGTCCAACCGCTAGCTCTAAGCTTCCCCAGCAGGCCGCATAATTACCTGCAAGTGCTTAAGCCCTTTTTTCACCTGCCGAGAGACGGTCACAGAGCTAATGCCCAAACGCTCAGCCGTTTCCTTCTGCGTCAGATCTTGCAAAAAGACAAATTCCACCACTTCACGGGTACGCTTCTCTAGCTGTGATAGCGCCTGCTGTAGCCGCATCCAATCTTCCTGAGCGAGCTGAAAGCTGCGATAGTGCGAGTCGGGCAGTAGGTCACCGAGGGAAGAAGTCCCGCTTTCGTTTTCCTGAGCGGGCGCATCCAAGCTCAGCAGACTGCGGTTGCTGCTGGCAATTCTGACCTGCTGCCACTCTTCCAGCGTGATTTCTAGGTGGTCGGCGACTTCTTGATCGCTGGGCCGCCGGTTGAGGCTTTCCTGAAGCTCGCGAATGGCCTTTGCCGACTGGTTTTGTAAGGTTTGCCAGCGCCGGGGAATGCGAACTACTGTGCCTTTGTCTCTCAAGTAGTGCTGAATTTCGCCTCGAATATAGGGAATAGCAAATGAGCTAAAGGCATACCCCTTTTGCAAATCAAAGCGTTCGATGGCCCTGATCAACCCCAGGCTCCCGACCTGCATCAGATCGTCAAAGGTTTCTCCAGAGCTGTGCAGCCAGCGGTGAGCCTCGCGGCGGACGAGGCCGATATTCATTTGTACCAGGCGGTTACGGAGCTGGGGTGAACGACTTTTCTGGTAGGTCGTTAAAATTTCGAGCGACTGACTTTTGATGACCTGATTGGTAGACAAGGAACACATGTTTTTAAAAGGGCCTGGTAGATGTCAAATGAGGCCTCTTGGCAGATGGCACGCTGAATGGGGCCTAGAACTCGAAAAAATATATAGAGGCTCGGCAGTGGAAGCCGGTACAAGATAGGTGCCCAGCCGACATATTCAGCCTAGTTAAGGTTTTTTCATCAAACAATTGGGTTTCTACTGAATTGACTCCGCTAGCTTTGAGATCGAGATCTGCCTTGGGTAGATGTGACCTATAAAGCAAAAAAAAAGGACACCCTAATAGGTGTCCTTACTGATACTTAGCGTCGCCAGCACTGCTGGTAGCTGGCGATAGGCTGTCTTTTTGAATTTACTGGTTCACATTTGCTGGCGTAGACGCTCTGAATTAGCGTCTATGCGTCGTAGCCAGTTTCGATCCGACCGTAGAAAACGCCCTGGAGTCGCACGTCATCTGCCGCTGCGGTTCCCATATCCGTATCAGAGGGCTGCTCGGAGATGAAGGTGCCGCCAATTTCACCAGTATTGCTATCTACTTTAGACACCTGTAAGGAGATGAATCCTTCGCCGACATCAAAGGCCTTAACGTTTTCTCGGCTCAGGTCTATGGCATCTGCTCGGGCGGGCAGTGCTACCGCGTTGTCATAGCCAGTTGTCAGGCCCCGAGCCTTAGGGTCTAGAAAGTTGGAAGTGCGGTAAGAGGGGACGCGGAAGCCGCCTTCAAAATCGGTAGAAGTGGTGACTGCGTTCAGACCGGACTGAGAGGTGGCCTTGAGCCCTTTAATGGTAAAGAGAAAAGGAATCTGATCGCCACCGGGCAGCTGTACAGTAATTGGCTGAAAGTCCATGCCGAGCTTTTCATCAAACAGCAGGCTGCCGTCTTCCTGAAGTTTGATGTCGCCGCTCACTTGCTCTAGCGAGGTGGTGTAGCGGGTTAAAGATTTACCTGCAATAAACTCAGCTTCTTTCCGCTTATTGGTAGACTCTTGCTTGACAAAAAAGCTGGTGGGCTCCAAGCAGAGGTCAACCAGCTTGTATGATGTACCCGTTTCGATAGGAATCTGGCCACGGCGGGTTTCATCGACTTGGGGGCAGCTGTTGGCTAGCCCAGTATTGCGAATTTGGTCATAGGTGAGTGGAATGTCGCTAGTAGCGCTAGGGGCTTCGCTACAGGCGGTTAGCACACCTAAGCAAAGGGCAAAGAACGCAGCGAGCAGGGCGCGATACCTCATGGGCAACCTCATGACTGTTGAATGTTAAATGATTAAGGGATTTAGTACATCATTTTACACCGCGATCGCCCGGTTTTGGACGATGCTTGCACCAGAGCTTAGGCGGTCGCGTCGTCTTTGACAGCCCTGCCCTGCCCAGGCAGACCGGTTACACCAACCCATTACCCCAGCTAAAAACGGTGAGCAATTCTGTCTCTTCTTCTCAAAACCTGCCTGCCGATCTTTCGCAGCTGGCTCAGACCATTGGCACAACGGCCCAAAACCGCTCTGGCGACTGTTTGGCGCTGTTAGAGCTGCTGAGGCTACTCGACACGCTCCATGCGGACATCCGAGATACGCTCTTTCGAGACGCCCTGCCTGATAACCGCCAGCGGCTATATAGACTGCTACGGGATATAGAGCAGCAGGGCGGCTGGCCCTATATTAAGAGGATGCAGCTGATGGCGCTGCTAGAGCATTTAGAAGAATTCGATGAAGCGAGCAGCGAAACCGACGACATTCAAGCGGTGCCTGGTTCATAGCGCCTAGTGACCGGGCATCTGCTGTATAGCTGCTATCACGAGCTGATTGTGAGGGGCAAAAGGTTTTACCTTTCTTTAAAGTGTTAGCCAGTTTTTTGCGGTTGGCTGTGTTTTGGGTCTGTAAGTAGTTGATACTCTTCTATGGCATGGTCACTCAACAAAGGTGACCTTGTCAGCCCTAGTATGGCTGGGGCCTCGGATAAGATCACAGGTGAGCACTGCTTCTGCGAGCTGTATACTTTCGGAGCATTTTTCCCTGGGGGTTATTTCCCAGGGCGAATGCCTGAAGCAGACCAATATCCTCAAGCGAGATAGCGATTTAGTTAAGTGAGCTATGGTTTTTAGAACAAGTTACAAAAGCTGGAATCGGCTTTTGAAAGGTGCTGTTTTATCTGGAGCGGTGGCACTGCTGGCCCAGGGAATGATGGCCCGGCCCGCCGCCGCCGAGGTCAATCGGTTTTGCCAGCTGTCTCAGGCCGATGTAGACAGTAAAGAAGCGCTGCGCGTATTGGGGTTACAGGGCGACGAGACCGCTCAGCGGCAGTACGAAGCCATCGGAGCGCAGCATACGGCTGAAGTCCAGAACTGTCGCCGGACCCAATGGCCAGAGAATCAGGCGATTTGGCTGCGGCTGTATCCCTGCGACTTGCAGCCCGGCAGATTGGATGCCTTGATGGATCGCATCGTTAACCTGGGCTATAACCAGGTCTACATTGAGGCCTTCTCCAATGGCCAGGTGCTGCTGCCCAAAAATAATAATCCGACGGTCTGGCCCAGCGTTGTGCAGTTTGATGAGTATGCTGATCGCGATTTGCTAGCTGAAGCGATCGCCGCTGCTCATCAGCGCGACCTGAAAGCCTACGCCTGGATGTTTACGCTTAATTTTGGCTATTC
>JBBSNR010000181.1:0-6143 GCA_038260635.1 Phormidesmidales cyanobacterium | reverse complement strand
TGACGATAGAATCCATTTCTCGCCATCCGATTGGCCTGGAGCATATTTATTTAGAAGTCACTCAGAATCGATCAGACCTGTAGCGCTTCTGAGCGCTTATGATGCTATTGAATGTAGTTCAGCTGTGAGCGTCTCGGATGATAGTGAAGCTTTTAGTGGTGATTATCTCGGCGGTGCTGGTGATGGCGATCGCTATTCTTTCCGTGCAAAATGCCACCCTCGTCCCGCTCACCTTTTTAAACGCGACAACTATTGCCCTACCGGTCGGCATCTGGCTGGCCTTTGGCTTAGCCGCAGGGATGATTGGCACTGCCGTGCTGCTGTCTTTACCGGGCGGGAAAAAAGTCAAGCGGCTGTAGCGCCCTTTCAAAAGGGCCTTTCCCCTCACACTGCATTCCATCGTTCGCTCAAGACTTGCGATGATTACCCTTCAGCAGATAGACCACCTAGTGCTCACAGTTGCCGATATTGAGCTGACCTGCGAGTTTTATAGGAAGGTTCTGGGCTGCCAAATCGTTCACTTCAAAGCAGCCAGCGGCGAAGAGAGAGTAGCTTTGCGGATGGGTGGGAGTCCGCAAAAGATCAACCTGCATCCAGCAGAGCGCCCGTTCCAACCGGCGGCAAAGACACCTCAGCCCGGTTCAGCCGACCTGTGTTTTATCACGTCTACACCTTTGGCAGCGGCGATCGCCCACTTCCGCCGTTTAGAGATTCCAATTATCACCGGCCCAGTACAGCGTACCGGCACACTTGGCCCTATCCTATCTGTATATATCCGCGACCCTGACGGCAATCTAATTGAGGTAGCCAACCCGCTGAATGCAGATCCACCTTGAGCCTTTTACGGTACACAAGCGCGTGCCGCTCACCATTAGCCGAGGCACTAGCAGCGGTTCGACCAATCTATGGGTGCGCATTGAGGCAGAGGGCATCGAAGGGTGGGGAGAAGCGTCACCCTTTGCAATTGGCTCGGCGGCAGCTCAGAGTGCTGAGAGAATTGCCAGCAGCCTGCAAGCACTGGTCCCTGTTTTAGCGCCATTGCATCCGCTTCAGCATCAGATGATCGAAGCTAAGCTATCGGCAGTAGGCTGTTCGGCGGCCTGCGCGGCGATTGATGTCGCTCTGCACGACTGGCTTGGAAAGCGCACAGGCCTACCGCTGTGGCAGTTGTGGGGATTGGATCTTCAGCAGATTGGCCCGACAGCAGTGACGGTAGGCATCAGTTCGCCCGAAGGCGCAGTAGACCGCTTGCAAAAATGGTGCGCTCAACAGCGAGTGGCTGCTGTGAAAGTGAAGCTAGGGAGTCCGGCAGGCATTGTTGCCGACCAGTCAATGTTTGCCGCTTTGCAGCCGCATGTGCCTGCTGGGGCTAAGGTAAGCGTTGATGCAAACGGCGGGTGGAGTTTGGAGGATGCTTTGACAATGTCCGACTGGCTCGCGGATCGGGGGGTCACTTATATGGAGCAGCCGCTATCTGTAGCGGATGATGGCCTGCTGCCCAAACTTTATGAAAAGTCGCCCTTACCTATTTTCATTGACGAAAGCTGCTTTACCGGGGCAGATATTCCGCGTTTGGCCCACTGCATTCACGGCATCAATATTAAGCTAATGAAATCGGGCGGTTTGACCGAGGCGCGAAGGATGATCCATACCGCTAGAGCGTGCGGCTTGCAGGTGATGTTTGGCTGCTACTCAGATAGCGCCATTTCTAACACTGCCCTCGCACAGCTTGCGCCCCTGGCCGACCATCTCGACCTCGACAGCCACTTCAACCTCAAAGACGACCCGTTCGCTGGCGCTCAGCTAGCTGACGGCGCGCTAGTACCCAACAATCACCCCGGACTGGGCCTTTCTCGTCATGCTGACTCCTGATGACCGCATTGCTATTTTGATGCACGACGGCCTCCAGGGAGCCAAGGGCAAAACCGGCATTTCGCTGCTGCGCTACAGTCAAAACGCGATTGTGGCCGTGATCGATGAAGCTGCCGCTGGTGAATCGATTCCTGCTTTGACTGGGATTGACCGCGAGGTGCCGATTGTGCCGTCTTTGCAGGCTGCGCTGGCGCTCAATCCGACTGTTCTAGCGATTGGGTTAGCGCCCTCGGGGGGGATGTTGCCCGATCCCTGGTATGCGGAGGTAAAGCAGGCAGTCAAGGCGGGGCTTTCGGTGATGAACGGCCTGCATACTCAGATGAATCAGGATGCTGAGATTGCCGGTTCTATTGCCCCCGGTCGGTGGGTGTGGGATATGCGGCAGGAGCCTGAGGGGTTGACGGTCGGGGGAGGGACAGCGAGATTGTTGGAGTGCGATCGCGTCCTCACGGTCGGCACCGACATGTCCGTCGGCAAAATGTCCACCAGTATAGAACTCAACCGCATCGCCAAAGCCAAAGGTCTGCGCTCCAAGCTGATCGCCACCGGTCAAACGGGCCTGATGCTCGGTGAAGACGGCGTCCCGCTTGATGCGATTCGAGTAGACTACGCTTCGGGGGCCATTGAGCAATGTCTGACGCGCTACGGCCCAGACCACGACATTCTCTTTGTAGAAGGCCAGGGTTCCTTACTTAACCCTGCCTCTACGGCAACCCTCCCGCTGATCAGGGGCGCTCAGCCCACCCATCTCATCCTGGTTCATAAAGCGGGCCTCACTCACATTCAGCACTTTTCAGACTTTCAGATTCCACCGCTGACTGAAGTGGTGAGGCTGTACGAAGCGGTGGCGACAGCGGGCGGCACGTTTGGCCCAGCCAAGGTGGTGGGGATTGCGCTGAATACGTTTGGGCTGAGTGAGGAAGCGGCGAGGGGGGCGATCGCTGACGTTTCGCAAGAGACCGGCCTACCCTGCACCGACGCAGTCCGATTTGGCGGAGAGCCTCTACTTTCAGAGATTGTAGACAGCAGGTAAATGATAGTGTAGCTGTCGCTCAGTCGTACGCGCTGCCTCTGAAGCAGATATCATAAACATAGATTATTCGGTCGTCCAGGTTGAGCGTGAAGATAATGCGGCACTTACCTGATCGAATCCTGAAAAAGCCTTGCCAGTTGCCTTTTGGCTTCTTGATGTCGAGTTCATCAAAGGGGACTGCTTGTTGCCTATCTAGAGAATCCCTCAAGCGAATTATTTTTAACCGGATGCGTTTCTGCCGGGCACCGTCCAACTTTTTGAGAAACTTGACAGCGCTTTTGCTGAATTCAACCTTCATCATTCAGCCAGTCGGTCATATCGACGAAGTCGTTCTGCTTATAGTCTGAAGGAGACCCAGATGATTGATCAATCTCAGATTGCTCAGCATTGCTCACTTCGGGAATAACCGACTGCCACATACTGAACCATTCTTCCTTCAAAACTTCTCGAACACTTTCTTTGATCAGTGCTTTCAGCGCTTGAGCATTTAATGTAATAGGTGTGTCCATGTTTTAAGAAGGTCTAAACGACTGAGGCTTAGTCTATAGACATTTTACCGAACGTGTCTGACTAAGAATACCGATGCCGTCCGATCTGGCAGAGAGCCTTTGTTAGCGCCATTTGTAGATCTTTAATGGCAGCGCCTTCTCTTAAAGCAGCATCCCAGCAATACAAGCGGTCATAAAGCAGGCAAGCGTCCCTGCGACCATCGCCCGAACGCCAATGCGAGCTAGGTCGGCGCGGCGATTGGGGGCAATGCCGCCGATGCCGCCGATTTGAATGCCGATGGAGCCAATATTGGCAAAGCCGCAAAGGGCATAGGTCGCAATCACAATTGAGCGCTCCGAGATAGCGTTTGCTTCAATCAGGGTTTGCAGATCGAGGTAGGCGATGAATTCGTTGAGGATGGTTTTTTTGCCTAGAAGCGTGCCGACGGCGTTGCAATCTGCCCAGGGAACGCCCATCAGCCAGGCAACCGGAGCCAAAAGAATGGCCAAGATAATCTCTAGCGAGAGTTCGGGGTAGCCAAAGAGTCCGCCGACAAACCCGATCAGCGCATTAAAGGCAGCGAGAATCGCTAAGAAGGCGATGATCATCGCGGCGATGTTGAGCGCGAGTTTGAGGCCGTCTAGGGCACCGATGGCGATCGCATCCACCCCATTGGCTGTCGCCGGTTCCACCTTGATACTCACCTCTCCCCGCGTTGGCGAGACTTCCGTCTCAGGAAACATAATTTTAGAGATGGCCAGCGCTGCCGGAGCCGACATCACCGAGGCCGCAATCAGATGATTGGCCGGTACGCCAAACGAAATGTAAGCCGCTAAAACGCCGCCCGCAATTGTCGCAAAGCCGCCCGTCATCACCGCGTGCAGTTCGGACATTGTCATCGTAGCGACGTAGGGCTTAATCAGCAGCGGCGCTTCGGTCTGCCCGACAAAAATATTGCCCGCCGCCGACAGCGTCTCTGATCCTGAGGTATTCATGGTGCGCATCATCAGCCAGGCAACGGCTTTGACAACGCTCTGCAAAATTCCGTAGTGGTAGAGCAGGCTGATAAACGCCGAGAAGAAAATAATCGTAGGCAGCACCTTGAAGGCAAAGAAAAAGTCTTGAAAATTTTCACCAAAGACAAAAGAGGCCCCCGCATCTGAGAAATCTAAAAAGGTGCTGACGACTTCGCCTAGCCATTTGAATATGGCCAAACCTACCGCTGTCCTTAAAATAAACAGCGCAAAGATCAGCTGTAAGGCCAGCCCCCAAAGCACCGGCTGCCAGCGAATGGCCCGGCGGTTAACCGAAACCAGATAGGCAAACCCAACAAAGACGCCCAACCCCAAAAGCGCAACAAGTCGTTCCATTCACTATTTCCTTTTGCCATCTGCCGCCTCTTTATACCAGCAGATTGAGCTGGCCGCTGTTCGAGGGGGGCTGGCGCTGCGCTTTATTTTTTTTGCGAGCAAACTGGCTGCGCTTCGGATCTCTGGTCCAGTTGCCGTGAACGACTAGCCAGGTACGCAAAATTTTTGCCTGCTGCCGGTCTAAACTGTCCAGATCTAGAGCTTGAGGAAAGAGAGCGGTCGTCGCTTGCTGCGCCCAGCTCACTTCGCTGGGAAACAGGTCTGCGCCAAAGGGAGTGAGGTCTGCGGGCAAGCGGGTGATGAAGGGCACTACGTTTGGCGCATGAATAACGTCTTGACGCTGCTCTTGAATGCGCTGCGCACGCCGGGCTCTAGCCGCTGTGTAGTCTAGAATGGGAGCCGGATAGCCTTTGACAGGGGGCGGCGCACCGAGCTGTTCGGGCTTTAAGCGGGCAAGTTCGGGCACCCAACGATGGACGAATTCACCTTTGGGGTCGCAGCGGTCAATCGCCTCTTGCTCAGGGTTGTAAATTCGCGTCCAGGCTTTGTCGAGGCACTGGGTGACACCGGCTTGCTGCGCCCACTGATAGTGATCAATCGGGCAGTCGCCATCGATTAGATGGCGCATAAAGTGCAGCGCACCGTAGCGCCAGTCCATGCCGATCAGATTGCTCAAAAAGCTGGCATAGATAGCCCGCACCCGAAAGTTAAGGGCAATCCATCCTCCTGTCGCTAATAAACAGCGGGCAGCTGCATCGACGATGGGGAAGCCGGTGTGTCCGGTTTTCCAGGCTTTGTAGTGCTCCAAGTTAAAGTCCCAGCCATCGCCTTCCAAGCTGCCGTCTGTAAAAGGGGTGTAGAGCGATCGCACTTCCAACTGCGGCAAATAGCGAAACCGCTGCGTAAACCCACTGCCCCAACGCAGGCGAGACATCAGCTGATGACTGCTGCGCTGCACCCGGCTATCGGCCTCCCACTGCGGGTCGGCCTGCCGCTGCCAGATGGCTTGAGCGCACTCGCGAATAGAAATGGCACCGTACTTGATGTAGGGGCTGAGCCCAGTCGTAGCGTTTGCACTCGGGTAAGAAAGCCGCCAGTAATAGCGCGCGGCTTTACCCTGATCAAAAAACAGGCTCAATAGCTGGCGAGCGGCGGCAGTACCCCCTTCAGGAATGAACTTTTCATCGGCAGTGTGGCCCAACGCTGTCAGGGCAGGCAGCAGCTCAGAGTCAATCTCGGGCGGTACGTTGACCTGCTGCGGCGCTGGAATTTGGGGCTCGCGCATATCCCGATACCAGAGCTGCCGGTACTGCGGATAAGGCATCAGCTCGGCAGCGGCTCCGGCGGGCTCAAACCACCGAATTTTCAGGTTTTCTTTT
>JBBSNR010000180.1:0-6179 GCA_038260635.1 Phormidesmidales cyanobacterium | reverse complement strand
CTGTTCAATAAACTGCGCGACGTTGGTTTGTTCGGCGGCTCTGCGCACCTGCTCAAAGCTGTAGTCTTCGCCTAAGGTGATGTTCTTCTCCACGTCGCCGGAGAATAAGAAGCCGTTTTGTAGGATGATGGCCATGCGATCACGCAAGTCCTGCTGCGCAATCTCTCGAATATCCACGTTATCGAGCAAAATCTGCCCGGCACTGACCTCATACAGGCGGCAGAGCAGACGAATAATCGAACTTTTGCCCGCTCCGGTGGGGCCCACAAGCGCGACTTTCTCACCGGGGCGAATGGTGAAGTCTAAGTCCTTCAGCACATAGTCGTCTGCCTTGTAGCCGAAAGAGACATTGTTGAATCGAATCTCTCCTGGTACGACGGTCTCATTATCCGCCAAGGTCTTAGACGGTAGAGATACCGGGTTTTTGGCATCGCGGATAGAAATCGGCTCGCTCATCAGGTCATTTAACCGTTCGACGGCAGTCAGTCCTGCTTGAATAGAGGTGAACTTATCGGCAAACTGACGCAAGGGGTCGAATAGCTTTTGGGCAAACAAAATGAACGTCGTTAGAGTGCCTATTTCCAATAGGCCGCCAGTGACTAAAGAGCCGCCGAGGGCGAGGACGCCAGCGATCGCTATCAGCGCAATCCACTCTAGCGTCGCCGAGACCGCTGAGTCATAAAAGATTGTTTTGTCAAGGGCACTCACATAGCGATTGTTAATCGTCCGAAACAGTTCGGAATTAAACCGTTCACGGCGAAATAGCTGCACGACATCAATGCCGCTGATATTTTCTTGCAGGTCGGAATTGAGCGCTGACAGTTCTTCTCTCGCTTTGTAGTTGGCCTTGCGATACTGCTGTTGAAAATAGATAATCAGCGCGGTCACCGGCAGCAGCATGGCAATCAGCATCAGCCCCAGCCGCCACTCTTGCCACAGCATCGTGCCCATCAGCACCAAAATCAAAAACAGATCGCTGATGATGCCGATCGCACCCGTGGCAAAGACATCTCCCAGGGCGTTGACATCGCTAGTCAGGCGAGTGATCAGTCGGCCCACGGGCGTGCGGTCGAAAAAGCCCATGGATAGATTGGTGACATGGACAAACAGATCGCTGCGAATGTCAGCAGTGATATTTTGGCCCACTTTTTGGATTTGGTAGCTCTGCCAGCCGTCCAGGGCAAGGCGAATAGCGATCGCTAGCAGTAACCCGCCAATAATCCAGTTCAGCCCCGTTCGCAGGCTCATCGCCTTGAGAATTTCCCAGGCCGCATTTTCCTGCTTGATTAGTGAAATTGCCTGACCAATGAGCACCGGCTGTAGCGCCTGCGCTAACGACAGCGGCACCAGCAGCAGCAGCGGCACCACTAGCTGCAACCGGTTACGGGTGATGTATGGGAGCAGCCGCAAAAATAGTCGCCAGTCGCTCTCCACCTCTCGCCTTGCCTGTGGCTTAGCATTGGGCGGTCGATTGGAAGGAGCTGACACCATGACAAATTCTCAAGCAAATACTTAACAGAAACCGGCTGATAATCTCAAAACTGGCCGATCAAAATAGCCGATATATACTCTAACTTGTTATTTCTGTCTGCTGCTGCAACACGGGCGATCGGCTAATCGCCTGCGGGAGGAATACGTTAACTAAGCGGAGACACCCGGCGAACTTGCCAAGCTCAACCGGTCGATAATTTCACTCAGACCGCCATCGTTGAGCCGGTAGCTGAGCGGATGGGCAATCAGCCGGGCGGTGCTGTAGTAGAGCACTTCCAGCTCAGTGAGATTATTCTCCTTGAGGGTGCGCCCGGTCGAAACCAAATCGACAATCGCCTCCGACATGCCGGTAATGGGGCCTAGCTCCACAGATCCCGAAAGCGGCACAATCTCTACCGGTAAATCTAAAGACTGAAAATACTGCCGGGCACTGTTGACAAACTTAGAAGCCACCCGGCAGTGCGGCGGCAGATCCACCGCTGACCGATAGCCGCTGTTGGCAGCGACCGCGACTGAAAGATGGCAGCCGCCAAAGCCCAAATCTGACAGGTGAGCAACCTGAGGCTGCTTTTCTCGCAGCACGTCGTACCCCACGATGCCGAGCTGCGCCTGACCGTATTCGACGTAAACGGGTACATCCTGGGCGCGTACCAGCAAGCCCCTCGCCTGAGCGCCACAATCGACGAGCTGGAGCTGCCGGTGGCTGCTGTCCAAAAAGCCGCTGAAGTCGAGGCCGACGGATTTGAATAGGCGAATGCTCTCCTTTAGAAGTGAACCTTTGGGCAGGGCGACCGTAATCATAGATGAGCAAACCATAGCGTTTGGGGGAAGCCCATGAGCGCAATCGAGCGACTGCGATGTCTGGGCTAACAGCCATGGTACCAATTCAAAAGCCCTGTACTGAAAGCTTTTTGTCTAGCGTTGTCTCTGCGGCTGGGCCTACGGCAGCGGCGGCGGCTTCCATGGCGATCGCCACATGCGTCCAGTGAGTCCCCCCCTGGCAATACACCACATAGGGCTCACGCAGCGGGCCATCGGCTGACAGCTCCGACGTGCTGCCGTCGATAAACGACCCTCCAGCCATCACCAGCTCAGCGTCGTAGCCCGGCATGGGCGCTGGTACGGGGCTGACGTAAGAGGCAATCGGAGAATGCTGCTGCACAGCCTGACAAAAGGCTATGAGCTTTTCGGGCGAGCCCAGCTTGACTGCCTG
Source organism: Phormidesmidales cyanobacterium (assembly GCA_038260635.1). Classification (GTDB taxonomy): domain Bacteria; phylum Cyanobacteriota; class Cyanobacteriia; order Phormidesmidales; family Phormidesmidaceae; genus Phormidesmis. The sequence continues at coordinate 3,475 of JBBSNR010000180.1, read as the reverse complement.
AATCACCTCGCGCTGCCGAGTTGCGGCTGGCGGATTGACCTCGTAGCCTAAACGCTCAAAGGTTTTAGCTACCAAATAGCTGCCCTTCATCGCCTCGCCTACCATCTGGGGCGCTAAGAATAATCCTTGAAACATCAGTCGGTTCTGATCGAGCGTAGCGCCGCCGCTCGTACCGATGCCAGGAGCCGTTAATCTGCAAGCTGCCGCTTCTACCAGATCGGCTCGCCCCGCTACGTAGCCGCCCGCTGTAGCCACTGTGCCGCCCGGATTTTTGATTAGTGAACCGGCTATCAGGTCAGCACCGACTGCGGTGGGTTCGTGGGCTTCGGTGAATTCACCGTAGCAATTGTCGACAAAACAAACGGTGTTCGGGTTTTGGCACTTAACTAAATGTATAATTTTGTTAATATTATGAATGCTGAGGCTGGGCCGCCAGCTGTAGCCGCAAGAGCGCTGAATTAGGACAAGTTTTGTATTTTCGTTGATCGAAGTGGCAAGCTTATCAAAGTTCACCTGGCTATCTTGTGTGAGCGGCAGCTCTCGGTAACTAATGCCGAACTCCTTCAGGGAGCCTTGTCCTTGACCACGGGTGCCAATGACCTCTTCTAGAGTGTCGTAGGGTGGGCCGGCGATCGCCAGCATTTCATCTCCGGGTCTAAGGACGCCAAACAGGGCGCAGGCAATCGCATGAGTGCCAGAGACAAACTGCACCCTGACAGCGGCAGCTTCGGCTTCCACGATTTGAGCAAACACTTTATCTAACGTTTCTCTGCCCAAATCGTCGTGCCCGTAGCCCGACACACCGGCAAAATGATGAGTTCCCACCCGGTGATCTCTGAAGGCTGCTAGGACCCTGGCAAGATTTTCTTTGACCTGAGCGTCAATCTGATAAAAAATTTGGAGGGATGACTGTTCTATTTGTGCTTGCCAATCCTTGGGTGCGGGCGATGGCACATCCGAGTTATTCATCTGCTTTATTCTGACCGGCTCGGGTCAAGGCTCGATCAATCTTTATGATTTGCATTGAGTGCGGCTGAGCCTTACTGTTTTGCGCTGAGACTTTAAATGACTATTGCAACATCAACCGACCGTTCTCTCAACTGGCCCATCATTTTATTTATGATGGCCATTCATATTGGGGCGTTGTTTGCGCTGCTACCCGCCAACTTTAGCTGGGGGGCCATCGGCGTTGCCTTCCTACTTTACTGGATTACTGGCTGCCTGGGGATTACCTTAGGCTGGCACCGACTGATTGCTCACCGGAGCTTTCGAGTACCGCAGTGGCTAGAGTATTTCTTTCTGGTCTGCGGTTCGCTCTCCTGTCAGAGCGGCGCGATCGAATGGATTGGCTTACATCGCCACCATCATGCTTTCTCTGACCAGGAAGAAGACCATCACAATTCAGGCCGAGGATTTTGGTGGAGTCACATGGGCTGGCTGCTGCACGAGGTGCCCTCCAAGACAGATAAGATTCGCCGGTTTACTCAAGATATCAATACCGACCCGGTCTATCTTTTAGTCGATAAGTACTTTCTGGTGCTACAGATTGCTTTGGGCGCGCTGCTCTATGCGCTGGGCGGCTGGTCGTTTGTGGTTTGGGGCATTTTTGTGCGCCTGGTGGTGGTCTATCACTTCACCTGGTTTGTCAATAGTGCGACCCATAAGTTTGGCTATCGCACTTATGATTCGGGCGACAGATCGACTAACTGCTGGTGGGTGGCGGTGTGTACCTTTGGCGAGGGCTGGCACAATAATCACCACACCTATCAATACTCTGCTCGCCATGGCTTGCAGTGGTGGGAGATTGACGTTACCTGGATGATTATTCGGACGCTTCAGTCCGTTGGTTTGGCCGATAAGGTGAAGCTGGCGAAGCCTTAGAGACTGTTGAATTAACATTAGAAGCCTCATCGCAAAAGCCCCATCATATAAACGGTGGGGCTTTTGCTGTGTCTGGGCGGCTAGTAGATCAGCGATTGCCGCAGCGCTAGCAGCCGTGGAAAACGCGCTGACGCGATCGCAGCGCCGCTAGACCAATCAGCCCGCCCGCTGCTCCTTTGTAGTCCGACATGCCCAGTGCGATCGCCCCTGGCTGTTTGGCATTCCGCACAAACTGAGGCGAGGTATTGATATAGACCGACGCGCTGTGGCAACCGGCTATAAATTTTTGGCTCTCAGTATAGTCGGCGGTGACAATGCTGTCGGCATGGCCGCTGCTATGGGCGTTGATCCAGCTGATGGCCGCTGCTGTGTCTGGAACCTGACGAAAGGCCACAGTGCGCCTCAGGTAGGCAGTGTCCCAATCTGAGGGGCTAGCAGCTTCCAGGCTGTAGTTGCGGGCGATCTCGCCATCGGCCCTCACTTCAAATCCCTTCTCCTGGAGCTGATTCCACAGCCGGGCGATGGCATTTTCGCGGTGCGACTCATGTAGCAGCACCTTCTCAATTCGGTTGACCGCATCGGGCGTACCCATGTGGCTCTCAACAATCATCTGATAGACCTGATCGGCATCACCACTGGCCGACCAGTACAGATAGCAGTTGCCCATGCGAGAGGGAATCACCGGTATGCTGGCTTGCTGAACGATTTGCTCGACCAGGCTGGGCCGCCCGTGAGCAATAATCAGGTCAATATCGGGGCACTGAGCCATATCCAATCGTGACACAGCTGTGGGTTCAATCGGGAAAATGAGCTGCTCGCTCAGCCCGACATCTGCTAGCGCCCGTTGCAAAATGCTGGCAATGATCTGATTGGTATGGCTCGCTTCGCTGCCGCCTTTGAGTACGAGAGCATTGCCCGTGCGGATACAGAGGGCAGCGGCGATCGCCCCTAAGTCAGGAAACGCTTCATAGATAAAGCCAACAACCCCTAAAGGCCGAGTCCGATAGTAGCCGTTAATGCCGCCAGTGCCCGTGTCTGAGGGCATCGCCGACCCGATCGCCGCCAGGCTGTGAAAAATACTGGCCGCCGTCTGCACCCGTTCTGGCGTGAGCTTGAGCCAGTCTACAACCAGATCAGGGACAGCCATATCACGGCTAATTTCCAGATCTAGCGTGTTGGCCTCTAAGATATCGTCCTGGTATTGGTCTATAGCCTTGCCCATCGCCGCTAAGGCTTCGGAGCATTTATCATCAGGCTCTAGCTGGTTGGCCGCCTGCCGAACCGCTGTAAGAGCCGCTGTGAGATCAAACGAAGATAGAGCCATGAGCTAGCGCCGCAACACCACCCAAAACATTACTACCAAAGCCAGCAGGATTAAAGCCGCAATCCCAACTGGCAGAGAAAGACCGGTGAGCGCAGGCAGCATTAGCCCCAGCCAAAACAGGCAGACCAAAAAGGCGATCGCCACCATAAAGTCAACCGTGGTGGGTTTTGCCAGCTTGCTGCCCATCACCCACTGCTTGCCGTTCCAGCGCCAGGTCCGCTGGCGGTGATAGGGTGTCGATAGTTTGCCAATAGTATTGGGCTCCTCTCG
>JBBSNR010000179.1:0-6189 GCA_038260635.1 Phormidesmidales cyanobacterium | reverse complement strand
TACTTTTGGCAGAGATTATAGATAAACCGCAAAATGTTTCGACCGAGATGCATCCAGATCACTCACGTCACCGTACTAATAATACACCCCAGCAATTGGGGCTGTTTGATCAAAATCCATCATCTCGATTCAAGGAAATTTCATGCGAACTATCCCAAAGACAATGCAGCTCTTGCTGATGGGTACGTTGACCTGTCTGTTCTTAACGGGTGTATTTAGTCCGATCTGGGGACAGGCCACTGCCGCCCTATCTTCTTATTCTCCCACTGCTAGCCCAGCCCTTCAAATGGCCGAGGCCGATGAATTCTTAGGCCAATCTCTGACTGCCAATCTACAACAGGCCCAAAAAGCCCACGAAAAGGCCGAGAGAGTCCTCCTTGCTCAGGGTGCAGCAGGTACGATGCTGCAATCCTATGTAGCAGTCATGAGCGAAGACAATGTGGTACCTGCCGATCCTAAGACAATGGCTCGGGGCACTGTAGGCGCGGCGCTATCTGGCAATCGGCTAATCGTTCGAGGGAGCTTCAAAAACCTGACGAGTGCCCCCCGCGACTATGCCACTGACCCGGTCAACCCGCCCAATACCAGCATCACCTCCGCCTTCCACATTCACCAAGGCACTCCTGCCGAGAATGGCCCTTTTCAGTATGCGCTAAACGTCATGCTAGACGATACAGGTCGAGGCGGCAGCGCCATGGGAGAATATATGCTTACTCCCGAACAGCTTCAGGCCTTAGCTGATAGTCGTCTCTACGTGGACATTCACACAACCCAAAACAGGGGCGGTGAACTACGCGGCATTTTGATGCCTTACTAGCTTGATGACACGCCCTAATATCGCGGCTGGGATGAATCCAAATCAGCAGGGGCTGCGTACTGTATTTACTAGGAGTTGCAGTGCAGCCTACCGCCGCTCAGCTCTTAAAACTGATTAGAGGAAAATACATGAATAAGCAACAAGGCTTTCGCTGGGCACTCGGGTTAGCAGCGCTAACGGTTGGCGTTGGGACGACCCAACCCGCCCTAGCCGGACACACCAACACCATTCTCCACACCATGCTAGACGGCAGCTCGGAAGTTGCTGAAGACGGCGACATGAGCATGTTGGTCGGCGATGCCAACGGCATGGGCGAAGCCTATGTATTTGGCATCGATGGCGACGCGACGACGCTGTGCTATTCACTGTTTGTCTCGGGTGTGCAGACAGTGCCCGTCGGCGAAGGTATGGCAGCGCATATCCACGAAGGCGCAATGGGCGAAAATGGCCCAGTGGTCGCAGCTCTAGCTGGCCCAGAAGATGGCAACGCCGCTGACTGCCTCACTGAAGGCGAAGAAGGCAAGTTCCCAACCGGCGAAACGGGAATCGTCCAGCGCATTCTTGACAATCCTGAGGATTTTTATGTGAATGTGCATAATCCTCAGTACCCCAACGGCGTCATTCGCGGACAGCTACAGTCCAGCAGCCATATGCACTAGGCTGTTACATCAGCTGGATTTCTGAAAAGTCATTGGTCACTCTATTCGGGGCTACGCATCTACCAAATTCTCGTTAGTCACTGGCAGCTGGCCTGCTAACCATCGATCAATTAGATCATGCAGGTCAGCGGGGCTTTCATCATAAAAAAAGTGCCCGGCCTCTTCGACTTCTACGAAGGTAAGCCGGGCACTGAGCGTATTGACATACTGGCCCCAGGCGATGGGAATGACGCGATCGCGCTGCCCCCACAGCAGCAGAGCCGGCACTCGCACCAGTGGAATCAAATCTCGCGTCATCGGGCTAAAGCTATTGGAAGTCCGCGACTTCACCAAATAGCAAAAAGTCCGCGCTGCCCCGCGCTCTTGAGTGGGCCGCACAAAGGCATCTACCAGCACCTGATCGACCCGGCTGGCATCCAAATGGAGCTTTAGCAGCACCGAGCGGATCAGCCCAGGGCGGCGCACCAGCTTAAATAAAGGGCGAATCAGCAGCGGTGAAGCAAACCAGCGCTCTACGACCGCACCCACTTTGGCTACCGAACCGCCTAACTCCTGCCGGGCCGCTGGCAGCGTCAGCATAATCAGCCTGTCCACCTGCTCGGGATGGCTCGTCGCCGACTGCAAAGCCACCAAAGCCCCTAAAGAATGGCCCATCAAAATCATCGGGCGGCGCAGATAGGTCTGCCAAAAAGCCGCTACCTGAGCCACCCATAAATCAGTATTTAGCTCAGTAGCCACTTTCTCAGAATCGCCAAAGCCGAGTAAATCGAGTGCGTAGACCGGTCGTTCTTGAGCCAAGGCGGTCAAATTTTCTCGCCACTGCGCCAGGCTAGAACCTGCTCCGTGTAGCAGCAAAAAGGGAGCCTGGTCTTGAGTGCCAGGCGACTCGGCCAAATGGGTATAGCGAATCCGCCAGCCGCGCCAGTACCAAAAGCGCTGCTCGCCCAGGGTAAAATTAGCATCCAAACCAGGACCCCAAACAGAGAGAATAGGCTTCATTCATTCACTTTACTCGCTACCCGCTTTCCTCCATGCTAAAGGTCAGAGCAGTTTTAGGAGATAACCCCCCATGGATCCCGTCAAGCTGATGAAGCAGGAAGTCGGTCGCGCAGCGGCTGCGCAGGTCAAGTCTGGCACGGTTGTAGGCTTGGGCACCGGTTCGACGACGGCCTTTGCCATCCAGTTCATCGGCGAACGGATAGCCTCAGGCGAACTCAAAGATATCAAGGGCATTCCGACTTCTTTTCAGGCATCGGTGCTGGCCAAGCAGCACGGCATTCCGCTGGCGACGCTAGACGATGTGGATCATATTGACATCGCTATTGACGGCGCGGATGAAGTGGATCCGCAGATGAATTTGATCAAGGGCGGTGGCGCAGCTCATACCCGTGAAAAAGTGGTCGATGGCTTAGCTGAGCAATTCATCGTCGTGGTTGATAGCTCTAAGCTGAGTGACAAGATTGGCACGATCTTTGCGCTGCCAGTAGAAGTGATTCCGATGGCGATCGCCCCTGTCACCCGCGCCCTAGAAAAGCTCGGTGGCAAAGTGGAAATGCGCATGGGCATCAAAAAAGACGGCCCGGTCATCACCGATCAGGGCAACATGGTGCTCGATGTCACCTTTAACGGCATCGACCACCCGGCTGAGATGGAAAAAGAGATTAACAATATTCCAGGCGTGCTGGAAAACGGCCTGTTTGTCGGGCTGGCAACCGCAGTGCTGGTCGGCGAAGTCACTGACGGCGAAGCCACTGTTCGCAGCATGTAAGTTCGCAACACGTAGCGCCTGTTTGCGTTAGCAGGCCGATTGCAGACAGGCTGACTGGCTCATGTGCGGGCGCTGCTGATAGGTTTGGAAAAACTGCTCGATGATTTGGAGGGCGCGATCGCATCCTCTTTGCGCCGTCGAAGAAAGCGTTTCACCAAACTCACAGCGCTCGGTTGGAATTTGCAACAGCCAGGCCTGCGGCGCACAGCCATAGCGCTGCCGGGTGAGACTGAGCAAAACCCGAGCTTCACAGCGATAGGCCATCGACAGCACGCTGCCCGCCATTGGCGCGTCACCGACAATTGGCTCTAGCTGAATCGTCCGCGCGCAGCTTTTGGGATGACAAGCCTCGGTAAAAATCACGTAGTCGGCTTCGGCGATCGCCTCAACCAGATCTAAGGTGAACTCATGCACCGTCAGCGCCTTGACCGACCCCAACTGCCAATCGGCAACCGCCCTGGCAACCTGGGAACCCGCCGCCGCGTCACCCCACAGTTGATTACCACGACCAATCACTAAAAATTGGTACGAAGCGGTCCTTTGAGCTGTACTGTGAGCTGCTAGAGCTGGGGCAATCATGGGCTGTGTTTCCTAAAAGCGAGTAATACTCTTAAGAATAGAGATCATGTATGAAGATTCTATGAGCATCGATTCATATATCGTCACTTTGTTACGTAGCTCGTAGTAAATCAGGTCTTCCACGATTGGAACGCGCTCCGCTCGATATTTTCTGCTTTGGGGCGATCGCGCCAACAACCGGGTGCTCAATTCTCCTAAAGAAATGCTCCACCGAAATTAGCCAGGCCGAATATAGCGCACACGAGATGGCTATCACTCACTCTCAAGATCTTTGATTAGCACCTTCATCTCGGCGATCTCTCTCCAAACATCACAACGGTAGCGGTCACCCTGGCTATTTTTCTCTTGTGAGAGCGCAACACTCAAGTAACTATTTGATAACCCATCTTCTCTTCACCTCCAGGTATAGAAGATTATATTTTTAGCAACATCTTGGTGTAGGAACTTTTGCCAATGCCACAACTCATAAACGGCACCTCCCCCTTATTGAAAGACCTAATCCGCAGTCGGCTTTTGAGACCTTGCCAGAGGACGACAGCCATAGCAGCACTCAGCCTATCAGGTCTAGCTTCACAAGCATTGCCTACCGCTGCTCAGTCTTTTCTCGATACGCAAAATCACTGGGCTAATGCCTGTGTGAATCGTCTTGCCCAGCGAAATCAAGTGTCTGGGTACCCAGACCAAAGCTTCCGCCCCGAGAATTTGCTAACCCGCGCTGAGTACGCAGCCCTGATGCTCAAGAGCTTTCCAAAAACAGCCTCGGGGGGTACCTCGCGTTCTTCGGTGCCGAATTTTAAGGATTTGCCTACCACGCACTGGGCTTACGGCACCCTACGCTCGGCCTACCAAAGGGGAATTTTTGTAGGCTATCCCGACGGCACAATGCGCCCGGATAGCCCTATCAGTCGAGCGGAGGCACTGACTGTGCTTTATGCACTGGTGTCGCCGACTGCCAGGGACGAAAACTTTCGAGCGGATACGCTCCCGCGTTTTCCGATACCTACTCAACCTGAGCAGGTGCTAGCAGAACTGTTTGAGGATGCGAGCCAGGCACCTGACTGGGCCAAGGCCAGCTTGAGCGCAATGGCCGCTGGGTTCATGGTGGTTGACTATCCAAATGGACGGCGGCTGCGAGCTGAGCAGCCGACTACCCGCGCTGAGGCAGCGGCCTTTCTCTGTCAAGCTGCTGGGCTAGATGGGCTGGTTCCCTTCTCAGCAGTGGCTGGATACAGCCAGTTTTCTCAGGCACCAGAGCTGCTAAAACTCCGGCAGCTTTTGGCAGAGGGTAGACACGGCTGGTTAGATACTCAGCGAGAGTTGGCGATTGAGGCTACGCCACCCCCCGGTTGGGAAATTACACGCATGGCTCAGCCTGCTGAAAAACGGGTAGCCGCCCAATTTCAACAGATAGAAGATGGAAGCATCAGATATGGTTACTTCGACGAAAACGGCCAGATCGCAATTCCGCCTCTACCTCTGGACTGGGGAGGAGATTTTTCTGAAGGCTTAGCTTGGGTAGAGCAAGCAGGCAAATATGGATTTATCAATTTGACGGGTGAGACAGTGATTGCAACAAAGTTTGATGCAGTGCAGTCTTTTAGCGAGGGACTTGCTGCTGCAAGAACAGCTGAAGGCTGGGGGTTTATTAATCAAACAGGTGAATGGGTCGTTCGCCCCAATAGTGGTTCAGCGCCCTATACAACAGTCTCATCTTTTTCAGAAGGCTTGGCGACCGTCAGCATTACTCAAGCAAACGACTGGCGAAATCTGTATGGCTTTATCGATCAGACCGGGAAAGAGGTGATAGCCCCTCAGTTTTTCTGGGCGGATTCTTTCTCTGAAGGGCTAGCAAACGTTGGATACAACAAAGTGGATGCTTCCGTCCCCGCTTTTGGCTACATTGATAAGTCTGGGCAACTGATACTAAAAGACTTAGGCTTTGAGATCGCCCCCTTCTCCGAAGGGTTAGCCGCTCGTCAGGTGAAAAGAGAGTTTATCGACAGGCCGCCCTACGCCGAGATTACGCAGTATGGCTACATTGATCGTACGGGGCAGTGGGTAATAGAGCCACAGACGTTCTTTGGTTCAGAATCGACATTTTTTTGGTCAGCAGGGCCTTTTATGTCGGGGGCTGCTGCCGTTAGAATTGGCGATCGCGTTGGCTTGATTAACCATGAAGGGCAGCTAGTCACCGCGCCCGTTTTTTCAGAGGTTAGAGAAATTTCTGATGGCTATGCCTATGTTAACTATGGGGGAGTGCGGGTGGATTATATTGGCGGCTATGACGGCACTGCCTCACCGGTCGTTACGACGGTGCTACGGGGTGGTCGCTGGGGCTATGTCAAACTCCCACCACGCCAGCAGTA